>JAIXUW010000273.1 GCA_027483355.1 Alphaproteobacteria bacterium | reverse complement strand
ATATCACCATTGTCGTGCTGCACCGCTACCACCGGCGCTACGTGATACCACCATAAAACCTCCTGCCCATCGGGGAGCTTTGCACTCAGTGGCCTTTTATCATCTTCGTCAAATTCTGCTCCTTCAAAGGCCCATATTTTTGACGGCTGCAAACCTTGCTGTTGCAGCATGACACACATCATATGCGCACGGCGCTCACAGCAGTTGGTGGTCACTGCATGCCCATAGAAAATTTTTTCAGCCAGCGCGTCATACAAGTGCATCGCCTCATAAACGGACAGCGTATTTTTGACGTCCACAGTCATCGCGGCCCTCCCACGGGTACAACCCGCTTGTGAGTAACGCTCAGGGCGTCTTTTTGCAGCGGCGCGCGATCGGCATCTGTTGCCGTCCGCCAGCCATTACCTTGCCGCGGTGGTGGACCGACGCTGATTTCATGAAGGGGGCTCGGATGCACCACGCGCAGCGCATAACGCTGATCGCGCGCCAGCCGCGCCAACATTTCTTCACATTTTTGTTCGACAAATTTATCTTCGATGGTACGCATGCGTCGCGCGATGATCGGCGCTTCAATAGTGTCTTCTGCGTCGTCATCCATGGTTAAAGCGAGAATACCGCTATGACCCGGTGCCGTCCGCATGACATTCGACCACTCAGCCAAACCCACCGGCCCGTCAAACAGACTGGGGTCAAAGATCATCAGTGTCTCTTTTCCATCCACTTGAACTGGCAGCGCCACCGCCACATGATAACCCCAGTTAAAATCATTGCCCAGCGGGGTCGAATACCACAGCGGCTCGTCTTTGTTGTCGATGGCCCAGGCCAGCTGCGGCGCCAACCCCTCCTCTTCCAGCACCCGGCGCACCAGATGGGCGCGCACAAAGCAGTAATCCGGCAGAAAATTAAAGCCCAAATCCTGCCGATCCGCGAGGCGGGTGAACAGCGTCACAGCTTGCGGCGCGGATAGGGGTTTCATCGCCGC
Organism: Alphaproteobacteria bacterium; assembly: GCA_027483355.1. Lineage (GTDB taxonomy): Bacteria > Pseudomonadota > Alphaproteobacteria > Micavibrionales > UBA2020 > JAEXMB01. Next base: position 3,368 of record JAIXUW010000273.1, on the reverse strand, counting down.
AACTCCGGTTTTAAAGGCTTTTTAGCGACGGGCGAAGAACAGTTTTCTATCACTTGCCAGCTTTTTCCCTGACGCGGAAAGGTGTAGCCTGCTTGCTGTTCCGCTACGGCGCGCACGTGGCTTGGATAAACTTGACGCGGGGCCACACATTCGTTTTTATACCGACGAAGAATTTCGTTGGTGCGTTCGTAGACGGTTTCCTGGTCAAGCCGGCGCATCAGTCCACGGACCGCTACCGCCGGGTGCGGCATATCATGCACGCTATCATCATCAAAATCATGAATGCCGAAGTAAATGGGTGCTGCCTGCATTTTTTCAGCCCAAACCTCTGGACGTACCGGCCCTTCAAAAATCGCCGGGTCAAAAACGCACACTTCTGCCCGACCCGTCTCGGTGATCACGGGCAAAGCGACCGCGACATGAAACCACCAGTTATAAACTTTATTGTTGGGGCTTTTATAGGATAAGACGGTGCCACTCTCGACCGCCCAGGCCAGTTGCGGATTATAACCTCGTTTTTGGAGTGCTGCGTGCATCTGCCATGCCCGGTAATCGCACCCCATGACGGTGTAATTAAACGGGATGCGGCCATTGTCGGCCAGATCATAGAAAAGCGCCTGCGCCTCGGGCGCAGTTAAGGGTTCTGTGGATGCAGCAGGCGGCACAGGTCTCATGCGCCTTATTATCGCAAAAGGAAGTAAAGAAAGATTAAACGCTATTATTTATATATTTCAGCTACTTAAGAGGTTGCCGACGTCATTTTTAAACCGACAATCGCCACAATCAGCAAAGCCAGAAAGCCTAGCCGTAAAAGGGAGGCACTCTCATTGAACAGGAAAATCCCCAAAACGGCCGCCCCCAAAGCGCCAATCCCCACCCATACCGCATAGGCAGTCCCCACCGGCAGTGTCATCACCGCGCGCGCCAACAGATAAAAACTCAGCCCCATAGTGACAAGCGTGAAAAGGCTGGGCACCAGCTTGGTGAAGCCTTGCGTATATTTCAGGCTGATGGCCCAGACGACTTCCAACAGGCCCGCTACCACCAGCATAACCCAGGCAGCCGTCATGCCGCGCCCATTTTTTCGCGGCGTAAAGTCCAAGGCTGTATCAGACTGTCGTTCTTGGTGACACCGCTAATAACGATCTGCAAGGTGCGCCGCGCGGTCTCGCCACAAGCCATATGAATGCTGTCTTCCAGCACCAGCGTGGCACCCGGTGCGGAAAAACGCCAACCCGTGCCACTACGCGCGCGCAAGAGAATTTCTTCACCCTCTTGCACCAGCGACGCCTGAATGTGCGGGTGCAAGTGAAAGCGCAGCATATAGGGCACACCAGCGCGACCCTCAAGCGTGTCTTCACCGGACAGCACATCGCCATTTTCCTGCAGGCAGAGGCGGCGGCGATGGGTTAGACCAAAACGGGCGCGATAGGCGTTATGCGACGTCTCCACCAAAGCCACACGGCCATCGTCGCTTTTGCGATGGGTCAGTTCGACTTTTTCCGACGGCTGCCCCTTGGCATCCAGCTGCAGGACGTTGCGGCAGTCGACCACCAGTGCGGTATGGGCCGCCGTGGTGCGCAGCATGTCACGCCAGGTGCCACCATAAGGTGATGAGCCGCAGTTGACAAAAACGCGGTCCTTGCCGTAGCTGTATTCAAAAGACAGCAAACCGGCATGGGCCTGGGCATTATGCTTGCCCCCGGCAGGCGGCAGGGCGATGTCAATCAGCACCTGCGCGCGCCCCTGATAGATTTTATCAAAGCCACCATGCGGCAGGGTTTTCAGCGCCTTGCCGCGCGCACCCGAATGCATCAGGGTCGCGTCACAAATATTGGCATTACCTTCCTGGCCGCCATTAAAATGGGCCAGCGCCCCGCAGCCATGGCGGAAAAAACGGACAGCTGGCACCAGCCGGTCGATCGCCTCCTGCACTGCCGATGGCAACGGGATGCGGGCGGCTGTCATGGCGGTACGTAAATCAACCAGAATTTGTAAAAACTCAAACGTCGTTTGCGGGTTGCGGCTGGCATGGCAGCCATCGGGCAGCACCTGTTCGCGGATCTCGCGCAGGATCAGCCGGAAAGCCGTATCCAAACGGTCTTCGCCGTCATCCAAGGTAATGCCGCTATAGGCCAAACCTTTCAGCGCGCGCATCAGGGCGATACCGCTCAAGTGGCCGGGCAAAATGCGTTGCAATTGTTTGGCTTGCCGCACCAGGCTCGTAAAGTAGTTTTCGCGGAACTGATCATCGGCCGAGGCACAAAAGAAATCGTGAAACGATATCCAGCTCGACAGCCGCACGCCCATGATGTCGGCGCGGGCGGTGGGGCCGCTCAGTTTTGCATATTGGTTCATCCAGCTGGCCACCATCTCACGGGCCATGCGGCGGGCGCGGTCACCACCCACCGATCTCAGATCGCGCAGAAATTCAAAACTGTGCAGGTCATAGAGCCATTCGGGTTTCGCCCCCAGCGGCTCCCACGACAGATTGTCGCGGGCGATGACCTGACCGCCAAAACGAAAGACTCCGCCGATCATGTCGCGGCCGCGCTGGGCATCCCCCCCCCAGGGGTCGGGCGGCACCACCAGCAAACGCGAAGGTGTTTCTTCGCGCATCCGCTTGATCGGCGCCTGCCACGTCTCGGCCAGGTCGCGCGCCTGCGCGCCCAGCTTTTGCAGAGGCTTAATACCTTTATAAATCAGACCGATGTCTGCCAAACTTGTCATTTCCCCTGCAATCCCCGTTTTATCGATTTGTAAGACCGATAAATTCACACCCTCTATCACTTCAACATTCAGTGGCAAACCCCACGCAAGCAACTGAATGTTTCACGTGAAATTTTTTAGCTAACCCCTCGCAAACGTTGGATCGCTTGCTGATAATTTTTTTCTTTTAGGATAGCTGTCCCGGCGACCAGAACATCGGCCCCCGCACCGATGGCCATGGGCGCCGTTTCAGCCGTAATGCCGCCGTCAACCTGCAGGTCGATTGCCCGTCCGCTGGCGCTGATGCGCTGGCGGACCGCCCTGATTTTGTCGAGCAGCGGAATAAACTTTTGTCCCCCGAAACCGGGATTGACCGTCATGACCAAGACCAGATCAAGGTCATCCATCAGATGATCCAGCGCGTCCACCGGTGTACCGGGATTGAGGGCAACCCCGGCCTTCTTGCCACAAGCCTTGATCAGCTGAACGGTGCGATGGACGTGCGGCCCCGCTTCCGGGTGGACCGTAATAATGTCGGCACCGGCATCGGCGAAGGCCTGAACAAAGCTATCGACCGGCGAGATCATCAGATGCACATCGAAAACTTTTTTGGTGGTTTTGCGCAACGCCGCCACCACCGGCGGGCCAAAGGTCAGGTT
>JAIXUW010000053.1 GCA_027483355.1 Alphaproteobacteria bacterium | reverse complement strand
GGTAAACCGGAAGTAGCCAACCTTGCCATCGTGCGCCTCGACGAGGTGGCGGCGGGCAAAGTACCGCTCCTCCACCAAGATCAGCAATCGCTGTTTCAACTGACCGTCGAGCGGGTAAAGTCACTGACCGCACCACCCCGCCCACCGCAGAACGCCCGCGCCGCACTGGATTAAGCGCACACCGAACGGTTGGGCGCGGATAGAGCCGGGTCAGCTATTACACTGCAATCTTAGAAAAGGCCTATCACCGTCTCGCGGTGAGCAAGGCGCCTGCTGCGGTTGTGCGCAAAGCGCACAGAGCAGCCAGCCCATTTTTATAAACTAAACTTCTCACCCAGATAAACCCGGCGGACGTCTTTGTGGTTGACGATGTCGGCGGGCTTGCCCTCCATCAGCACCTGGCCGCCGTGTAGAATATAGGCCCGGTCCACAATATCCAGCGTATCACGCACATTGTGGTCGGTAATCAGCACGCCAATGTTGCGGTTCTTCAGGTGTTTTACCAGGTCACGAATATCGGCCACCGCAATCGGGTCAATCCCCGCCAGCGGCTCGTCCAGCAAAATAAATTGTGGATGGGTGGCAAGGGCCCGGGCAATCTCTACGCGGCGGCGCTCACCACCGGACAAAGCCACGGCGGGCGCCTGGCGCAAATGGGTGATCGAAAACTCAGCCAAAAGTTCTTCCAGCATATGTTCACGGCGATGGTGGTCTTCTTCAATCACCTGCAAGACGCTGCGGATATTATCCTCGACCGATAGGCCACGAAAAATCGACGATTCCTGCGGCAGATAGCTAATACCCATACGCGCCCGGCGATACATCGGCAGACCCGTGATATCTTTGCCGTCAAGGCGGATCGAACCGCTGTCGGGATCAATCAAGCCGGTGACGATATAAAAACACGTCGTCTTGCCCGCGCCATTGGGGCCCAGCAGGCCCACCGCCTCGCCGCGTTTGACGTGCAGCGAGACATCGCGCAACACCGGGCGGCGTTTATAGCGCTTCATGACGTGCTGCACGACCAGCCCCTGGCTGACCGGCAAAGGTTTCAGGGTCTCGCCATCGCGCGGTGGAAAGGGGACAGTATCGCTCATGGTTTTGTCTCGGCGGTTGGGACGGCAAAGGGCTCATCCGGTAAAGGGGCAGCGGGCGGCGCTGTGGCCGCGGGCGTCAGTGGGAGTGCTGATACCGCTGGCGCTGACACGGCGGCGGCGGGCTTTTCCGGCGCGGGGTCAACCACAGGGGCCGCCACAGGCAGCGGCGCAGTGGCCGGTTTTTCCGGCGCCGGTGCAGATACCGGCGGAGGTGGCGCGGCTTCAGGTTGAGCGACAACGGGCTTGGATGCTACAGCGGGGGGCACCACGGGTGCCGCCTTATTGCTTTTCGGATAAAACACACCGCGCACACGGCCATCACCGGCACCCGCGCCAAACAACTGACTAAGCCCGGTCTTCATATCGACGGTGGCCCGCGTGCCTTCCAGGCGGTTCGGCCCCTGCACGATAACGACCCCGCCGGTCAGCTCCGCCTGCTGCGTGGCGGCGCGATAAACGCCGCGCTTGCCGGTGATGGTCTCGCGCGGCGTGGTGATGCTGACACCCCCCTCGGCCGTCACGGTATCAAGCGCCCGCGTCCCCGCGGCATCGGTGGCAAAAGTGGCGATCAGCGTGCTGGCCGATAAACGATCGGTACCGCGTGTCATCACCGCCCCACCCTCGGCGGTCATTTGACCCGCGGCGGCGTCATAGGTGATGCGGTCCTGGGCAGTCAGCCGCTCGTCGGGCGTCACGATGCGGAGATTGGCACCCGTCAGGACCGCGCGCCCCTGCATCACATCATAATCGGCCCTGTCGCCATAGGCGTTATAGGGTGGCTGTGACAGGGTCACATTACCTTCGGCCGTGACGGTTTGAATATCGCTGGCGCTGTCTTCGCCGGCATAGCGCGCGATGATCTGGTCGGCCGTCACCTGCATCTCGCCCTGGCGCACTTCGGCGCGACCCTTGGCGGTATAGCTGCGGTTGGCGCGGTCCCAGACCAGACCTTTATCGGCTGAAATCTCCAGCGGGATGGCAGCAGTCGCAGCGGGCGCTGCCACGGGCGTATCACCCGCCTGTACGGGCGCCGTCATCATCGCTACCAGCAGCAGCACCGTCAGCATCGCCGCAGGTTTCGTCATGGCGTCACCCCGGCGTTGTCTGGGCTGGGCAAGGTGAGCCGCGTGCGGCCGGTGAAAATCACCGTGTTGCCGCCATCCTCCAAACGCAGGCCTTCAGCATCTACAGTACCAGCTGGCCCCGCTCCCCGCACGGGCGTATCCGCCACCAGGGCAGCGCCGTTCAGATCGACATCAAGGTTATCAATGAACAGTTCATTACCGCGCCCGTCATCGACGGTAACGCCCCCCGATAAATTCAGCGTGGCACTTTCTTGTTCGTAGCGGCCCTCGGTCGCGGTAATGGCAAAGCTGTTATCGCCACCCAGCTTCATCTCCGCACGGGGGCGTGTCAGATCAACCGTTTCACCATCAAGGCCCGAGAGACTGTTGCTGGTGGCCGTGTTTTCATCCATGACACGAAAGGCTTTGTCGGCGGTCAGCGTAAAGGGTCGCCCGGTTTCATCGACGCCCTCATACCGCGCGCCCAGCAATTCCGATTGGCCAGGTGTGGTTTTTTCTTCGCCGGGCAAGTGGGTCAGCTGATCAGCCAGCGGGTTTTGTTGCAGCCGTACCATCACCACCCCCATCATCAACAACGCGGCCAGGGGCAACAGATACTTGGCCGTAAGCACAAAACCGCTCCAGCCCGCGCCGCCGGCGGCCAAGCGATGCCGACGCGCGAAATCACCCGCACCCTTCGCGGTCATCGTGCCCCAAGCTTTGGTAGTGCGTGTGATCATTGTTTTTGTTTCATCCAACCCAAGGCTATGGCTTTTAAGCGAAGCCTGCGCGCAAACAATCATGCAGATGCAGCAGGCCCACCGGTTTTTGCTGTGCGTCCACGACGATCAGGGCGGTGATCTGGCGCGCCGGCAAACCGGCCGGGGTGGCAAGGCCGTTCATAATCGCCATCGCTTCGGCCACCAAGGTTTCTGGCGTGGCCGTCCGTGGGTTTTTGCCCATCAGCACCGTGCAGGGCGTTTGGCGGGGATCAGCCAGCATGGTCGGTGTCGCCAGCGCGCGGCGCAAGTCACCATCGGTGATAATGCCAGCCAGCGTCCCATCGGCTGCCGTCACCACCACGCAGCCAAAGTTCTTGGCGCTGATCTCGGCAATCGCGTCGGCCAGGCTGGCGGTATGGGGCACCTGCGGCAGACGGTCACCTAAATGCATGATTTCAGTCACCCGCATCAATTGCTGACCCAGCTTGCCGCCGGGGTGATAGACGCGAAAATCCTTGGCGGTAAAGCCTTTGCGTTCCAACAGCGCAATCGCCAAAGCATCCCCCAGCGCCAGGCTCAGCGTCGTCGAGGTGGTGGGGGCCAAACCATTCGGGCAAGCCTCGGGCGCTGCGGGCAACAACAGCTGCACATCGCATTTCTGCCCCAGCGTCGATTGCGGGCGGCTGGTCACGCCAATCAGCGGAATGGCATAGCGGCGGGTATATTCAATCAGGTCGTTCAATTCGCGGCT
>JAIXUW010000091.1 GCA_027483355.1 Alphaproteobacteria bacterium | reverse complement strand
CGCCTGACAGCCCCCGCCACCCCCGGCAAGAGTTTTGGCGGTTTCCGCCTGCGCGGCGACGTACTGTTCGCCGCCGGCATCATGGCCATTCTTTCGGTCCTGATCCTGCCGATGCCCGCCTGGTTGCTGGATATCTCGCTGGCCATCTCGATCGCCTTCTCGGTCCTCATCCTGATGACCTCGCTCTTTATCTCAAAGCCGCTTGAACTGAGCGCGTTTCCTACCATCCTGCTGGTCTCCACCATGATCCGCCTGGCGCTTAACCTAGCCTCGACACGGCTGATCCTGTCGGAGGGACACAATGGCCATGAAGCCGCTGGTAAAGTGATCGAGGCCTTTGGCGGCTTCGTCATGCAGGACAACTTCATCATCGGGGTGATCGTCTTCGCCATCCTGACCATCGTTAATTTCGTCGTCATCACCAAGGGTGCGGGACGCATCGCCGAGGTGGCAGCGCGTTTCAGCCTGGATGCGATGCCAGGTAAGCAAATGGCGATTGATGCCGACCTGTCTGCCGGCCTCATCAACGAAACCGAGGCCAAGACGCGCCGTAAGGAACTGGAACAGGAAAGCACCTTCTTCGGTTCGATGGACGGTGCCGCCAAGTTTGTGCGCGGTGACGCCATTGCCGGGCTCTTGATCGTCTTTATCAACGTTATTGGCGGCATCATCATCGGTGTGGCGCAAAAAGGCCTGACAGCCAGCGAAGCGGCAGAGGTTTACACCTATCTCACCATCGGTGACGGTCTGGTCACGCAGATACCGGCCCTTATCGTCTCGGTCGCCTCGGGTATGCTGGTATCCAAGTCGGGCACCAGTGGCTCGGCGGAGAAAGCGCTTTTCTCGCAGCTGAGCAAATATCCGCAAGCCTTGCTGATGAGCGCGGGCCTGATGGGAATCCTTGCCTTTATTCCCGGTATCCCCGCCCTGCCGTTTCTGATCATGGCGGCCGCAGCCGGTTACGCGGGCTTTATTTCTCAACGCACGGCTAAACGAATTGTCGCCAAACAGGTAGCCGAAGAAGAGGCTGCGGCCGCGCCGCCGCCTGTGACCGAAGAGCCGATTTCGAAAGCGCTTGCCATCGACACCATCCGCGTTGAACTGGGCTATGGCCTGCTGCCACTGGTCAACAACCCCGACAAAGGCAAGCTGACCGAACAAATCAAGGGTCTTCGCCGTCAACTGGCCGAAGACATGGGCTTTATCCTGCCGGCAGTGCGCATTCAGGATAACCTGCAACTCTCGGCCAATGCCTATGTCGTCCGCATCAAGGAAATCGATGCCGGCAAGGGGGAGGTGCGCCCCGATATGCTGCTGTGCATGAACCCGACCGGCGAGAAAATTGACCTGCCTGGCGAGAATACACGGGAACCAACCTTTGGCCTGCCCGCCATGTGGATCAGTGCTGAATACCGCGAAGATGCCCATTTCCGTGGCTATACGGTGGTTGATCCGTCAACGGTCGTCACCACGCATCTGACCGAAATTATCAAAGACAATATGCAAGATCTGCTGTCCTATTCGGAAACGCAGAAATTGCTGGATGAAATGCCGGGCAGCCATCAAAAACTGGCGGCTGATGTCATCCCTTCGAAAATCAGCGTGACCGGCCTGCAGCGCGTCTTGCAAAATCTGGTGGGCGAGCGTATTTCCATCCGGGACCTGCCGACTATTCTGGAGGGCGTGGCCGAGGCCACCGCCTATACCAACAATATCACCATGATCACCGAACATGTCCGTGGCCGCCTCTCGCGCCAAATTTGTGATCAGCATTCGGCCAAGGGTGGTGTGCTGCCGCTCATCACCTTGTCGGGTGAATGGGAGCAGTCCTTTGCGGAATCGTTGGTGGGTCAGGGCGAAGAAAAACAGCTGGCGATGGCGCCCAGCCGTTTGCAGCAATTCATCCAATCCATTCGCGCCACTTACGAAGACATGGCGATGAAAGGCGAAAACCCTGTGCTGCTGACCAGCCCGTCGATCCGCCCTTATGTACGCTCGATCATCGAACGCTTCCGCCCGCAGACCATCGTCATGTCGCAAAACGAAATTCATCCGCGCGCGAAAATCCGTACCTTCGCCCAGATCACCTGATGGATATAAAAACCCATGCGTCTTAAGACCTTTCAGGCCAAAACCATGAGCGAGGCGATGCGCCTGATCCGCGAAACCCTGGGCGAGGACGCTATCATCGTCTCGTCCCGGGACGAGCAGGGCGGCGTGCGCGTGACCGCCGCCGTCGAGCAGGTCAACCCCGAAGCCGAGAAACCGCAAGAATCCCTGAAGAAAGAGAAAGCCCCCCCGGCGCCAGGCGCGCCCGAAGACCCGGATCTGATCGCCGAGCGGGTCACCGACACACTGCTGCGTCACCGCGTTCCCGCCAGCGTTTCTGATAAAATTCTGACCGCCATCATGGTGCAACCGCCCAGCGATACGCGCATGGCGCTGGCCCGTGCCTTGAGTAAAACTTTCGGCTTTCGCGAATTGGCCTTTGGCAGCAAGGCCGCACCCACACCGCTGATGCTGGTTGGGCCGCCGGGCGCGGGCAAAACCCTGATGACCGCCAAGCTGGCGGCCAAATATGTGATGGACGGGCAAAAGCCGTTGATCATTACCACCGATACGGCGCGGGCGGGCGGGGTTGAGCAACTTAAGGCCTTTGCGGATATTTTGCAGCTCCCACTGGGTGTCGCCTCTTCGGCCCAGGACTTGCGGCATCTTCTGGCTGACCGTGACCCCGCTATCAAAGTCATCATCGATACGGGTGGGCTCAACCCCTTTGATGCGCAGGAAATGAAAGACCTCGCCCGCATCATGGCGACGCAAAAAATGGAAACCGCTCTGGTACTCCCCGCCGGTATGGACTCTGAAGAGTCAGCCGAGATTGCCATGACCTTTGAAATTCTGGGTGTCACCCGCTTGATCCCGACGCGGCTTGATTTTGCCCGGCGGCTGGGCGGCCTGCTCAGCGCCGCCGAGCGTGCCGCTCTCTCTTTCTCGGGCGCCAGCCATACCTCTCAGGTGGCCAATGGCATTTTGCCACTGACAGCCGAGCAGATGGCCGACCTGCTGCTATCGGGCAGCAAAAGCACGGCCAAGCCTTCATCTTCTTCACGTAACGGGAGTGCCTGACATGAGCACCACCACTGAATTACCGCCCCCTGATCTGACCGCTGACGCCGCCCGGCATAAGTTGATCGCCATCGCCTCGGGTAAGGGCGGGGTCGGTAAAACCTGGCTGTCGATCACCTTGGCTCACGCGCTGACGCGTCAGGGTAAAAAGGTTCTGCTGTTCGATGGTGACTTGGGTCTTGCCAATATTGACGTGCAGTTGGGCATGATGGCCAAACGCGACTTGAACGATGTATTTGAGGGCAACCTGTCACTGGCCCATGTTATCGAGCACCACGCCGAGGGTGGTTTTGACGTGATTGCCGGTCGCTCGGGGCATGGGTCACTCGCGGCCATGCCCTTGCAACGGCTCAACGATGTGATGCAGCAGCTCCGTGCTCTCTTGCCTAAATACGACGCTATTCTTATCGACTTGGGCGCCGGCATCGACAAGACGGTGCGCTTTATGGCCGCCGCCGCTGATCTGGCGATTGTGGTCTCGACCGACGAGCCGACATCGCTGACCGATGCCTATGCCTTTATCAAACTGAGTCATGCGGCAGGGCACGGCGATAATCTGCATGTCGTCGTCAACATGACAGGGTCCGCCAAAGAGGCGGATACCACTTATGGCACCCTGTCCAAGGCCTGCCAGACATTCCTTAAATTCACGCCGCCCATGCTGGGATATATTCGCCAGGATAAGCGCGTACGTGATGCCATTCGGGCGCAATCGCTCTACCTCACCCGCTTTCCGGGTACAGAGACGGCCGAAGACGTCGAAGCCGTGGCCGGCCGCGTCGCCGCCACGCTTTTGGTGTAATACAGCATGAACGACGGCATCCTCCCCTCTGGAACGCCGCCCGCCCCGTCGCCCGTCCGCCCCGACAACACGGCCATCATCACCAAAGCACCCGTCAGCCAAGCACCCGCGCAGGCGGCACTGCCCAACGATGGCGATAGCCAGCGTCTTGAAGGACGGGTGGTGGCGGAACGCCCTCCCGTCGACAATCAAGTCCGCATTCAAACCGATAAGGGCGATATTGTTATCCGCACCGAAAAGCCTGTCGCGCCCGACACTCAGGTGATCGTCGACCTGCAGCGCCAGAAAGCGGCATTGATCGCGACTGTGCGTATCGCCAACCGTATTGCCGACGCGCAAGCACAACTGACCACAGCTTCGACCCCTACCCCTACCCCTACCACGCCAACGCCGACCGCACCGGCACCGGCCGTCGTGCCCGGTGACCGGCTGACCGCCCTAGTCCTATCCGGCACGATCGCCACCAACCCACCCACCGCCGCCAATCTGCAGGCCGTTATTCAGCAAGCCGTGCAATCCGGCTCTGCGGCAAAAATTCCACTACCTGCCAGCCTACTCACCGCTTTTGCCGCCAGTACCGACCCGGATGGGTTTATCGCAGCCCTGCCGCCCGAGCAGCGGCTGATTTTGCAACAACAAACCACAGCGGCTATGCCCCCGCCCGCCACAGCAATGGATGATGCGGCCGCACTGGATAACGGTTTGTTGACACTCTTCCGCGCGATGACAACAGCCAACCTGACGCAACAGGTGGTACAAAATATGCCCGCCCCAGCTCATGCTTCTGGCGCCCCGCCACTCCCGGCGGTACCGCAAGGGCTGATCCAAGCGCTTTTGCCGATGCTGCAAAACCTGCAAAGCCCCCTGCCGGCCAGTATGCCGGGCGG
>JAIXUW010000093.1 GCA_027483355.1 Alphaproteobacteria bacterium | reverse complement strand
GTTCTCCAGCGAGATACGCTCCATGAAGTCGAACGGATTCGTCGCGCCGTAGACCTTCGGATAGCCCAGCTGCAGAGCCAGGCGGTCCGCCACGAACTCGATATACTGCTTCATGAGCTCCGCATTCATGCCAATCAGCTCGCACGGGAGCGCCTTCGTGATGAACTGCTTCTCAATCTTCACCGCCTCGCGCAGAATCCGGTGCGCGGTCTTCTTGTCTAGGCGATTCACAATCTTGCTGTAGAGGAGGCATGCGAAGTCCGTGTGGAGCCCCTCATCGCGCGCAATGAACTCGTTCGAGAGGGTGAGGCCGGGCATCACGCCGCGCTGCTTCAGCCAGAAGATAGCGCAGAACGCACCGCTGAAGAAGATGCCCTCCACCGCCGCAAACGCGAGCAGACGCGTGGCGAAGCTCGCATCGGGCGACTCAATCCACTGGAGCGCCCAGTCGGCCTTCTTCTTCACCGCCGGAATGGTGCTAATCGCGCTCAGAATCTTCTGCTTCTCGGCCGAATCCGTGATATAGGTGTCGATGAGCAGCGAATACGTCTCGCTGTGCACGGCCTCGAGCAGATTCTGACAGGCGTAGAAGAAGCGCGCCTCGGGCCACTGGACCTCGCGGCTGAAGCGCGTGGCCAGATTCTCCATCACAATGCCGTCGCTGCCGGCGAAGAATCCGAGGATGTGCTTGATGAAGTGGCGCTCATTATCATTCAGCTTCTCCCAATCGCGCATGTCCTTGCTCAAGTCAACCTCCTCAGGCACCCAGTGGACCGCCATGTGCTTCTTATACATGCTCCACACGTCATGATGCTTAATAGGGAAGATGACGAAGCGGTCCTCGGAGGGCGCCGTCAGCGGCTCCTGGACGAGGGCCGTGGGGGCCGTCGCGCCGCTGACGTCCTCCGCGGCCGTGACCGCAGGCTCCGCCGTCCGTCGCGAAGCTGACTTGGAGCGTGAGGAAGCGGCCGAGCGGGGGCGGGGCGCCGGTGCGGCGGCGACAGGGGGTGCAGCCGCCGCAGCCGCCGCAGCGGCTGTGACGGGAGCGCCGTCAAGCTCAAGAGGGGGAGGCTCCGCGGTGGAGGCCTTGCGTCGCGGCTTCTGGGCCGGCGAGGTGACAGGGGTGCGGCCAGTCTTTGTCTTGACTGGTGCGGGCTGGGTGGTCTGTGACGGAACAGTAGTCGTGGCGTCCATTCCGGGGAGGGGGACTGTATTAGGGAGTGAGAAAGACACGGACATTCGTGGGACTCGCGGTAAAAAGTTGCCTGGCCGCTAGGCCGTGCCAATTTTAGTGTCACGGCGTAGCAGAATGCGTCTTCCTATCCTCGCAGACGCTGTTGCCATTCCCCTGTTCGTGGCAACCTACCTGTATTTCCAGCGCAAACCTGAGCGCACTATTGAGGAAGATGTGCTCATGGCCTTTGCAGGGGTCGCGGCCGTGGCGGATACTCTATTTGTAAGCGGCCTCGTCCGTTAGAACCGCACATACTGATTTCCAGTCCCCGTCAGCGGCTGCTCAGGCTCCGCGGCCTGTGACGGATAACCCAGCGGATACACGGGAATCATATTCCAGGCTAAAAAGCCATGCGCCACCCTTGGAAAGAGAGTGGCGCGATACTTCTCCTGGAGTTCGCGCGGCAGCTCACTGAAGCAGTAGTTGCTTATCAGATACAACCCGCTACCCTCGACTGTGGCTCCAAAGGTGTCCGCGGAGTGAAACGATACGGGAAATCCGAGCGTCCAGTGCTCCAACATCATCTTCTGTAGCTGGCCGATGGTAGGGAGGTCAACAATGCTGTAGGAGTCAATCTTGACTGTGTAGAGGTCCCGGATGAAGGAGATTGCCGCACACAGTCCGCCGTAACCACCGCCGACCTCCACAATGGACACGGCGGCGGAGGCAAACCGCTGGAAGTGCGTCAGGGCCAGATGCGCATGATAGAGATAGCGGACACTCGTTGGAGAATAGCGTCCTATCGAAAGCGACTCCTGTTTCGGGCATCCAATTGCATCATTTGCGGCGCAAAACTGGCGAATACGCTCTTTGGAGATGGGCGTCTGCTCGAGGAGCTTCAGATATGCCTCCCCTGTCGAGCGGCTTACATGCTCCAGCATATACCGAAAATCATCGTGGTATTTGATGGTGGCAATGTTCCGTGCCTCAATACATTTGCGCACGAACGATTCAAATCGGGAGTAGATATCTGTCATTTACTCGTGCTCAGGATTCGCCGACCTCATCCGAATCCGCGGCGGCGGCGGGCGGCTCCTCGGGCTCACCATTGTCGGTGGGCGCGGCGGGCTCTGCGGCCGCCGCAGCAGCGCGAGCGGCTGCTACTCCGTCGTAGAAGGCCCGCACGGTCGGATGCGCCCTGAACGCCTTCGGATGAATTTCGAAGACATAGAGGGCATCCAAGTTCCGCACACGACTGAGTGCCACATACGCCTGCCCATACTCGAACGTGCTCGGACCAACATCCACCAGGGCCGAATCTACAGTTGAGCCCTGGCACTTGTGAATGGTCATCGCATACGCCAACCGCAGCGGCACCTGCTCTCGCACGACCGCCTCATCGTCCCTCTCGGTTTCAGAGCTCCAGGACGCAGGCATCACCTTTACAGGGAATGGAGGGCCATTCAGGAACTTCACCAGCGGATAGCCGTCGGTGCCAAACCCGGTCACTACTCCGCGAGAGCCGTTCACTAACCCCGCCTCTGGGTCCTGATTCACGAGGAGCATCACCTGTGCCCGCTCCTTCAGCACCAGCTCCGGCTCATAGGGCGCGTCCTTGTCCAGCTTCTCCACGATGAACTGAAGAATATCGGCAGGCATACGGGGAGGCGACGTGGTCTTTGCGGCGAATCGGAACTCCGGGCCAGGCAGCTTATCGAGCTGCGCACCGTTGATGGTGGCGACGTCCTGATTCTTTGTAAAGAGGAGCGTGGGCTTAATCTCCTGGCGCTTCCAGGCCATTGTCTTGCGGGCCTCCAGAGCTGTATAGGAGGCGGGCGAGAGCTCACCGATGCGCGCCTCATTGAGAATCGTCTGGAACACAGGGTCTTTCTGGCGGACAATGGTGCGGAGCTCAATGACCTCACTGACAATCTGGCTCCAAAGGGGGGATTCGAAGGCGAAGGTGCGCTCGGCCTGGCCGGGCGCGAGGGCCACCTCTCCCTTCACCACGGGAGGCAGCTGGTAGAAATCGCCGACGAAGACGACCTGGAGACCGCCCATGGGCGCGGGGCACTTGCGCACTGTGCGAGCAATGACATCCAGATACTCGAGCAGATGTGGCGTGAGCATACTGACCTCATCCACGACGAGACAGTTCGTGCTGCGCCAGCGCTTCTTCTTTTTCGCGTCCATGAGAATGCTGCGGGCGGTGACATCTGCGGCGGCGCGTCCGAGGCCGATGCCGGCCCAGGAGTGGAGTGTCTTCGCCCAGGGGCCGAGCAGTAGCGCCGCGCAGCCTGTGAGGGCGGTGACGGACATCACCTTCCCTGTCGAGCCTTTGTAGGACTGATAGAGGGTCTGAAGGAGAAACGACTTTCCTGTGCCGCCTGGACCTGTAATCATGACGGAGCGGCCGGCAAGCACTGCGTCAAAGGCGGTGCGCTGGTCGGCATTCAGTTTGTCCCGCGGATTTGCGGAGGGCTCTGTGGGAGTGGCGGCTGCTGCGGATGCTTTTAGACCCGGAAAGTAACGTTGCATCTGCTGTGCCAGAAGAGGGCTGGCACGGCGGAGGCAATTTTACGGGGCTGGGGGGCAACTTATTCGACCCACTCAGGGACTCGGGCAATAAGATCAAACAGTGTGACCTGGCGCTCTCCTTGAAAGAGGGCTGCCGCATCCGGTCGCTTGAATGTTAGCACACGGGACTCCAGGTCTACAGACTCCGCTGCGGCAAAGACCGCAGTAAGGAGCGCTTCAATCGTAGTCTCCGTGACTCCTCGGTCTGCCAACCACTTCTGTATGCGCGGTTTCGGCTGTAGTGGCTCCACAGTCCAATCTGTGATTTCCGTCTTCGCACGGCGGAACAGCTGTTTCATCTGTGAGCGGACGGAGCCCGCAGCGCCGAACACGTCATCCATCTGCTTCCGCAGATTTGCCAGGACTTCTACAATCGACTCGTCGCTATCCGTATCGCTATCTGAATCGGCAGGTCCAGCCGGTCCATCGAGCCTGAACGGAGGTGGTGCCGCAGCCATGACTGATGCGCGATGAGGAGATTTGCGTGGCGACATGCGGGGCGACAGACCCTTTATCACTAATAGTATCTTATTGGGTGAACCTTTGGGTAGGTGCGGCGGAGGCATTTCTGTTAGGGGGCAAACGATTTTGACAGGAGGCTGACCGGCTCGTGGTATTCCACAATTGCGAGAGCTGAAAAGGCGGTGGGCTCGCGGGGCTCGAGGCAGACGAGCATATGTGATGGCAGAATGAGGGCGGTTCCTGGGCGGAGCACAATATCCAGATAGCGGATATCTGCAACAAGCGGAGTGTCATTCGGTGTGAAGCTGCTCACATACCGATACTGCCAGTTCGCAGGAAGTAGGTCCTCCGATTCACGAGAAACAATGCTCACGTGGTATACACCTTCCGAGGGCAGCAGAATTGTGTAGTAGGCCGTTGTGCGGAAGAGGCCAAGCCCTCCGAGGACGGCCTCAGTTTTGAGGGTGCCCATATATCGCCCGAGCCAGCGCGTGGAGGCGAGCGGCTCCAGCCACACTTTTGTAGCCCAGATTGGCATTGAGAGTTCTGTTGCAAACTCCTCGCGGAGCTCCTGAGAGAGTGTCGGAAGGCCGCCCGCAGTGGCCAAGAGGGCCGGATTGGCGAGGACCGCTGTCAGAGGGTGGCCGCCGACCGGATAGTTGGCCAGACGCTGAAAAGAGGAGAGCTCCTCACGACGGAGTCCACGGGGAGTTGCCACACCGCGAACAACGAGCGGTTGGCCCTCTTCTAGGAGATCCGCCAGCTGCTCGGTGACCTGTCCCTCCTCTAATTGTAAAATCTGTAGGTCCTTGCGGCGCTGTTTATAAAAGAGCACGGCAATGAGAAAGATAAGTGTGATAAGACACAGGAGTTCTATCCACATTAGTTAGTCTTCAGAGGAAGTTTCCGCGTATTTGCCCGAGCACGTGTGCTGCGTGTTGAGCCACGGTTGGCGCGGCGGCCATGGTTTCGGTAGGTGGTGCGGCGTTTCTGCATGGCCTCCGCCGCAGTCGGGGCCGGCGGGGCTGGGGCGGGAGCAGGGGTGGGAGCAGCTACTGGCTGCGCAACAGCTAGGACTACCGGCTCCGCAATGGCAGCCTGAATCATGGGGGCTTGCTCTTCATGACGTTGCCGTGTGTAGCGTAACAGTGACTGAATTAGGCCCATAAACTGAATATCGGAAAAGACATCATCATGCTCCTCATCCACTGGAAAGATGAAGAAATCGCGGCGTTCAGCCACGAGCCACTCTGCAAACAGCTGCCGAATCTCCACATCCAGAAAATCAATAATCACACCCTGTTGAGTGGCATCCTCTTCTGCCACGGAGCGGTCGATATCCGATAAAAACGCAATACAAAACTGATTATATTGCTCAAGAGTGCTATGGAGCTGCTCGAGATTTTGAGGGGTGAACCAGGTGGCTGTTACCGTCTCCAGCCCCCGTGGAGCATACAGATGTACCAGCTCAAAATGGTCATCCCACATCTGTTCGCTGAGAGAGCCACCCGACGGGTCCATAAGTTTTTCGATACAGTATCGGCGAAAGGACCAGAGTAAAACTTGTGGAATAAGTCCTGCCCAGGGATGAATCGGTGGAGGTCCTAGAAGGTCCTTGAGCCGAGTCAGATAGACTGACATCTTGGTTGCCACCAAGAAATCAATAGGGGGTTCGTTGCCGCGGAGTGGAACTAGAGCACGCCCGCCGGACCGCTGTCCACTTCCGCAGGACCGGCGCCACGGGAGGCGCGGTAGGCGGCGACCTGGGAGTCTTTCGGCGGCGGGGCACCTGTGGTGGTGCGATAAGTATAGGTGGCCTGGCCCGGTGTATTCAGATTGGTGGTGACCTTGGAGCTCCGCTCAGCCGCAGTGCCGGCCGCCAGCTCTGCGCGCTGGTTTGCGGCGGTAGCCTCATAAGAACCCTGTGCGAACATCGGGCGCCCCGCATTCACGGTCAGATCAGGGCGTCCGCGCTCCGGCGCAGCGCGCAGAACATCCGCCGGCGCGGCCGGTCGCGTGGCCTTGCCCATCTGTTTGTAACGGTCCTGCTTCGTCGCATTGTTGAAGGCAAACTCTGAGGATGCCGCTACATTCTTGATATCCTCTGCCTCACGGCATTCATAGGGGCCCGACCGGAGAAGTGCTCGCGGATACGCCAGCTCCGCGATGCGCGAAGGGTCCACCGGATTCGTGCGAGGCACCAGAATGCGGCTATCGAACATATCGCTCTTCAGGCCAGGCAGCCACTGGTCGGCTTCACAGGTGCCAAGGGGGCGGTCCATTCCACGGAGACGGGTTTCATCATCAATGGCGGCGGCGTAGCGTGTGGGAGGATAGAATTGCCCACCGGGAGGCATAACGACGTTCTTGGCGACGGCGGGAGCCTCTTCAGCAGGCCCTGCCGATGTATATTCCATGCAGATACGAGTCCAAGGGCGAGGATCCAGCGGCTGTCCCACATACTCTGTAGGGAGAGTCCAGCGGAGGATTTTGGTCGGATCCCAGTGGGACTGGAGGCAGACCGGCGGATAAAAATCTGCTGGACCCTCATTGCGCAAGGGAATGTCCAGCACGGGTGATCCTTTCTCACGAGGATATGTGGCTGGTGGTGTTGCCGACGTATCGGAATCCATCTACTCGGATTAACGTTTTATGGTGACATCAATGCGCGGGGGCTGCGGATACTCAGTCATATCCTTCTTCTCCACCAGCTGTACCACCGCATTCCACTCACAATCAGCGTTGTTAATCACTGCACCTGTGACATCCACCCAGGCAAAGCTGAGTTTATCCATACGCCCAAGAGGAGGATAGAAGGTAATCGGATTGCTCACGAACGTTTGTGCGTAGCTGCCGAAATTGGCCAGGAGCAGCTTTCCGTGAAACGCCTTTGTCGCGCCCGTCGGCTCCAGGGTGGCCGATAGATTCTCTTTTGCGCCTTTGTCCATGCGATTCATATCGTATTCGGGATTGAGTCGCAGATTAATGAAGTCGTCCAGAATCTTATAGAAGGACTGCGCCTGGTGTACCGTTTCGTAGTCAGTATCAACTTTGTCGAATCCAAGATTCCATCCGAGACCCCAGTTCTCCTCCAGTTTCGCGTATTCGGGTGCGAGTGACGACTTCCACAGAATCTTATAGGTAAGAGGGTCTGTAAAGCGCTGGCGACTGAGAGCTGTCGCAGGAAGGATATTCTGCAAATCATACTGAATAAAGGACTGGACGGCCGCATTCACATTTGAATTAATCTCCTGCACGAGCTGTACCTGGGCGTTGTATTGGTTGTAGAGATTCACGAAGCGCCCGTAGAAATCGCCGAAACTGATGACATTGGAGAAGTTAGAGCCCGCATATCCTTGCACTACATTTGCACCGAAAATCTGACCGTTCGAACCTATCACAAAATTACTATTAAACGCTTGTAGACTGCGCCAATAGCTGGGGGCAAATATATTTGATTTTGTCTGAAGGATTTGAATTTCATTACTTACATCTGCCATAGACAAGTAGCCGAAGTCATAGAGATTCGTCAAACTAAATCGCATGAGCACTTGCGATTTCTCTGTAGGAAACTGCTGACGCACCGCCAAGTAATAGTATGGATTTGAGACAGTATTCGACTGTAAAGGAACTGTAAAGATATAGCCATTAAAATACAGACCAGAATAGTTAAAATCTCCTACCATGAAGTTGCTCGCGGACTCCAGGCCCCAGCGTCGGGAGGTGTCCCGTGTAATGGCACCAGAGGAGTCGTATGCAACAATGGCTGTGTGTGGATACTCAGGATAGGTGAGGCCTGAGAGGTCTTGTATAAAGGTGAAGTTTTTGGCCACTTGGCGCAGAACAACGCGATGGACCGGATAAAACAGCTGCCACGCCTCGTAAATCTTGCGCGGGCTATCCACCACG
>JAIXUW010000156.1 GCA_027483355.1 Alphaproteobacteria bacterium | reverse complement strand
TTCGGGCCACGAATGAATTTGCCGATGCCGTTTTTGGCATCTGCTTCCAGATAGGCTGGGACTTCGCGGTCTTGCGCTTCGGTCGCGGTGATGTAGAGAACCATCGTGCGCGACTTTTCTTTGACGGTGATCACGTCGCCATCACGCAGAGAATAAGAAGGAATGGTCACGCGCTTGCCGTTGACCGAAACGTGGCCGTGGTTGACGAACTGGCGGGCCGCGAAAACAGTCGGCACGAACTTCAGGCGATAGATGGTCGCATCCAGACGACGCTCCAGCAGCTCGATGAGGTTCTGACCGCTGTCGCCTTTGCGGCGGCGCGCTTCTTCGTAATACTTGTAAAACTGGTTTTCGCCGATGTTGGCGTAGTAGCCCTTCAGCTTTTGCTTGGCGTGCAGCTGGATAGCGTAGTCGGTGGGCTTTTTGCGGTTTTGGCCGTGCTGGCCGGGGCCGTATTCGCGCTTGTTAAAGGGCGATTTTGCGCGGCCCCACAGGTTGACGCCTAAACGGCGGTCAATTTTGTGTTTAGCCTGAGGTCTTTTAGCCATGGTTTTATCCTTGTGTTATTCGCCTGGTCTTTTGACCTGGCATGGGTTGTCCTGCTTATCCGGTCGCCGGAAGGTGACAGAGCCAAATGGCATCTGCCCCGTTTTTGCGGGAATGGCTTGTTTTAAGGGGCTGTCGCCCAAGTGTCAAGACAACTCAGCCATATTATGAGTAATTTTAAGGCTTAAAGACCGGAAATGAGGCCATTTTTTGCCCGTTTTAGCGGGGTTTTGAGGAAAAACGATAGTTTCCAACCGGTTAAAAGGAACCAATCGGGCGGCCTGGCATTTGTGGCAAGTACGCCGCCTCGGCGGTTCTTACTCACCCCTACAAAGGATATGCACCATGAAATCCCTGCTGCTTTGGCTGATCGGCGTTCCCATTCCCATCATCATCCTGCTGGCCATCATTTTCTAATCCATTCACCTCAAAGGGAATACGCATCATGACAACGACAACCACGGGCGTTTATCGCACCGACGGCACGATTGATTGCCTGAGTGACACAACCTGTTCCCCTATCAGCTGGCCCGCCATTTTTGCCGGTGGCGTTGCTGCCATCGCCGTGACGCTGATTTTGCTGTTGGTGGGCTCTGGCCTGGGTCTGGCGACATCGTCACCCTGGAGTGATTTTTCGGCACCGTCGATGACCACCAAAACCATCATCTGGCTGATCATCATGCAATGGGGTTCAGCGGCTCTTGGTGGTTATCTGGCTGGTCGTTTACGTCCCGCCCCTGTGCGCCTTCATGCGGATGAAGTCTATTTCCGTGACACGGCGCAGGGCTTTATGGCCTGGTGTGTGGCGACGGTTTTCATGGTGGCATTAACCGCTGGCGTGACGACGTCGGTTGTATCGGGTGCCGCGCAATCGGCCACGGTCGTCGCCGCCGGTGCCGCTGCTGGTGCTGCCAGCAACAGCAGCGAAGATCCCGCCAGCATGTATGCCTACGATATCGACAGTTTGTTCCGTACCGCGGTCAACAATGCTCCCGTCATGATGGCGGATGGCACGTTGGTATCGGCCCCCAACCGCACCGGCAATACAGCTGATCGTCAGGCGCAAGCTTTGCGTATCCTGCTCAATAACCTGGGCAGCGATGAAGCCATGCCCGTGGCTGATCGTGATTATCTGGCGTCCGTCGTGGCCGCTGAAACTGGTCTGTCCGAGCCCGAAGCACTGCAACGCGTCGAAGGCACCCGCGCCGTCCTCGCCGAGAAAAAGCAGCAAGCGATGGAAGCCGCCGATACCGCCCGCAAGGCATCGGCCACTTTCGCTCTGCTGACCGCCGTGTCGATGCTGCTGGGCGCGTTCATTGCCTCGATTGCCGCCGTCATGGGTGGTATGCACCGCACGCTTTATCCCGCACCGAGAGTGTAAGAATAAGTGAACACGAAAAAGCCCGGCCAGAGATGGTCGGGCTTTTTTTGTTAAAGATTACTGCGGATACTCTCGACGGTGCCGGGTGACATATCCTGCATCTGCTCGGCTAATGCCTTGAGGCGTTTAAACGAGGTCGGCAGGCAGTTATCGGGCACGTCGCGCGCCTGCTCGACAATCAGGGCGGCCAATTCGCCAAACATCAAAACAGGTAAATGGGTTTTGCGCATCATGGCGTCGTGGACCGCGCCGGTGAAGGGCTGCCCTTGATATTCCGTCACCACCTCCCCGCAGATTTTAGCGAAGAGATCGATGACCGCCGCACTTTCGGCGCATTGATGGGTGACGATACAGGTCCGCCCCGCTACCGGACTGTTGGGGCCAAACATGGGGTGAATGGCGGTGACGCGATCGGTATAGGCCAGCGCCGCTTCGGTCGGCTTGTGCTGAACCGAGCAAACGTTGACCAGATGCTTGCCCTTATGGACGGCCGCCACCGCGCCCACGGCTGAAACCGGTACGGCCATGATGACGATGTCGGCGTCCGCCGTGATCGTCGCATAGGGGGCCAATTCCTTTTGCAGGAAGCTGCCGAAAACACCGTCGCCGATGATGGTAATGTTCATGCCGTCACGCTCTCTTTCATTACTACATTGATATGTATAGATAATTTACGCAAGGAGGTATAGCGCAAAATCTGATAAAATCATCTCAGCTTTTTTTATCAGGAGATGCCCGTGGATTACAAATTATTACCCCCCGGTAATGCTGTCCCGCATGACGTGAATGCCATCGTCGAAATTCCCCGTGGCGAGGGCCGTATCAAATACGAATACCGCACCAATGGCCTGTTAATCGTTGATCGTCTGCGCGGTGCCGATCAGCCGATGTACCCGGTACATTACTGCGGTATCCCTGCCACGCTGGCCCCTGACGGCGACCCGTTGGATGTTTTGATTTTAGGCGACGATGCGTTGAAAACCGGCGACGTTATTGCCGTGCGCCCCGTGGCCGTTTTTTGGATGACCGACGAAAAAGGCATCGACCCCAAAATTATCGCCGTCCCCGGTGATGCGGTATCTAAGGACTACCAGCATATACAAAATCTGGCCGATATCCCCGCCAGCGAACGCGCGCGTATCGAGACGTTTTTTCAGGAATACAAAAAGAACGATATTCAAGGCAAATGGTCAGAAAGCCATGGCTGGGAAGACCTGGAAGCCGCACACAAAACTATCCTGGAGTGTGTGGCGCGGTGGAACACGTCGAGCGATTTCAAAAGTGCGAAGGCAAATACCCCGCCCAAGCCATGACGCTGAATTTATGGCGTCTGCAAGAACGTCATTAATGCAGAGGTCACGGCTGCTGCCCCCTTGACGTTCAAATGATCGCGGTCTTTGTATAAGAGCACCTGCGCCCCCCTGGCAGAAGTAATCGCCTGGAACATAGTCGGCGTCGGATCAAAATACCTCACGCCATAATCCGCCGCCATTTGCGACATTTTCTGTTGAATGGGTTCGAGCGTTTTTGCCGAATAGGCGGCGTCAAACTGCGTGCAATCGACCATCTGCGCCGACCATAAAAAGCGGCTGATATGCAGGTTTTGTTTAAAGTAACAAGACAGCGGGTCGGCGGGATAAAGCGGCACCTGCCCCAGCACGACAATATTCTTCGCCTGTCCCGCCAGACCGTCAAAAGTGAGGCGCAGATTTTGCCAAACGGCCGGTGCATCCGCAGCACTAGCAGTAAAAATCTGGTCGGCGCGCATCCCTAGAAAGATATAGTCCCAGCCCTCGCCACGTTGCTGCAAGTCTTGCATATAGGATTGCAGCTGACGGCGCTGGCTGCGGCAGTTTTCTTCATCCTGGGGCGTATCGGTAGCAAGCCAGCTGACACAGCCATTGGTGAGCAGCAGGGTCAGTGCCACATCATTCCGGTGAGCCCAAGCCGCCAAGGGTTCGGCGTAATGCCCCGCGTGCGAGTCACCCAAAAGCAGCGCCCGTTTAGATGATTGCGGATTGCCCAGCACACACTGCGGCTTGACGGTAATAGGGCCGTCATTGAGAAAACAAGCCTGCGCTAGGGGGCTATATTTATAAAAATCTGCGTCGATGGGGCGAGAGGTACGCAGCCCACTGTCGGTCAGGTCGCGCGCGGGACTGGTCAGGGCCACCCCCATCGCCATGACCAACATCCCCGTCAACAGCACTTTTCTAGGCGCCCAGGTGCCGTAACGCAGCGGCGTTTCAATCCAGCGATACGTCGCCACTGAAAGCAAGAGGGCCGCCGCCAGAAGAGAGAGTTGCACCGGCAAGGTCAGTTCAATCCCGGTGTAGGATTTGTAAAAAGCAATCAACGGCCAGTGCCACAAATACAAAGAATAAGAAATCAAACCGATAAAGACGATGGGGCGGTATGCCAGCAGACGATGAAAAAAGCCCATTTCATTTTGTGCCGCATAGATAAAAAGCGCTGCCGCCGTGCAAGGCAGCAAGGCTTTAAGGCCGGGAAAAGAATGACCGTCGTAAAACACCGCCACCGCGATCAGCGTAAGGAGCGCAAGCCCCGCGCAGATATTCGCTGCACGACGGCTGGCAAGAGAGGGCAAAAAGCCAAGCCCCAGCAACGCCCCCAGCCCCATTTCCCAGGCGCGGGTATGCAGCATATAAAAAGCGGTTTGCGGTGTCAGGCGCAACGACACCTCGCTGATGATCAGGCTGATAAGTAAAACAGCCGCAGCCAAGATAAAAAAGCGGCGGCCCGCAAAGGCCATGCCGGCCCCGGCGGCCGCGAAAAGAAAGAGTGGTAGAAACAGGTAAAACTGTTCCTCCACGCCTAAAGACCAAGTGTGTAAAAGCGCCGAGGCCGCCTGCCCCTGATCGAAATAATCGACCTGCTGCAAAAAGAAAAAGTTGGAAACCTGCAAGCTGGCGTATTTGGCAGCCCGGAAAAACTGCCGGTATTCGGGCGGATCGAGCAATAAAAACGCCGCCAGTGATGACACCAGCAGCACGGTAAACAGAGCCGGAAAGATACGTTTGATACGGCGGGCGTAAAAATTGGCGAAAGAGAATGTTTTATTCTCGATCTCGGTTCGGACAATGCGGGTAATCAGAAAACCGGAAATGACGAAAAAGACATCGACACCGATAAAACCACCACCCGCCCAGGGGAAATCAAGATGATAAAAGAACACCGCCAGCACTGCGAAAGCGCGCAAACCGTCGATTTCTGGTCTATAGCCGGTGTGCATTAATCCGACGCCTTTAGAGGATATCTCGTGAGCTGGTAGTCGAGTGTTATACTGATAGAAATATAAAACAGCATTTCATCTCACCATACAAAAGCCCCCATCTAGGGGGCTTTTGTATGGTGGGCCCGGAGGGACTTGAACCCCCGACCAGACCGTTATGAGCGGCCCGCTCTAACCAACTGAGCTACAGGCCCCACCTCTCCCATAGTGCGGGAGGATTACGTATCCAGGAAGCTGCGCAGCTGGCGCGAGCGGGACGGGTGTTTGAGTTTACGCAGCGCCTTGGCTTCGATCTGGCGAATACGCTCGCGGGTGACCGAGAACTGCTGGCCTACTTCTTCGAGCGTATGGTCGGTGTTCATGCCGATGCCAAAACGCATGCGCAGGACACGTTCTTCGCGCGGTGTCAGGGTGGCCAGAACGCGGGTGGTGGTTTCGCGTAAATTGGCGTGGATCGCCGCCTCGACGGGGAGGATAACGTTTTTATCCTCGATAAAATCGCCCAGCTGGCTGTCTTCTTCGTCACCCACGGGGGTTTCGAGTGAGACGGGCTCTTTGGAGATTTTCATCACCTTGCGGACTTTGTCGAGCGGCATACCCAGACGTTCCGACAATTCTTCGGGCGTTGGCTCGCGGCCGATTTCGTGCATCATCTGGCGGCCGGTGCGCACCAGCTTGTTGATGGTTTCGATCATATGCACGGGGATACGGATGGTGCGGGCCTGATCGGCGATCGAGCGGGTGATCGCCTGGCGAATCCACCAGGTGGCATAGGTCGAGAATTTATAACCACGACGGTATTCGAATTTATCGACCGCCTTCATCAGGCCGATATTGCCCTCCTGGATAAGATCAAGGAACTGCAAACCGCGGTTGGTATATTTTTTGGCAATAGAGATAACCAGACGCAGGTTGGCCTCGACCATTTCCTTTTTGGCTTTGCCGGCTTCGCGCTCGCCCTTTTGGATGGTATGGACGATGCGCTTGAACTGCGGCAGCGGCAGGCCCGAGCTGGCGGCGATTTCTTCGATCTCACCGCGCAGGCCATCGACATCGGCCTTGTGGTTTTCAGAGAATTTCTTCCAGCCTTTGCCCGGCAGTTTGGCGACGTTGCCAATCCACTTGGGATTAACTTCGTTGCCCGGCCATTTGTCGAGGAAGTCTTCGCGGCCGACACCGGCATTGACGGCGTGACGCATGATCTGGGTTTCAAGGCCCATGACCTTGCGATTCATCGTATAGAGCTGTTCGATCAGCTGTTCGGAGCGATAAACGTTGAGGCGCACCGATTGCATCAGGTCGATCAATTCGCCGCGCGCCTTGCGGTAATTGTCATTGAGGCGCTTGGGGAGTTCCTTGGTGGTCTTCAGCGCTTCTTCGCGCTCTTCTTGGACCTTGACCAGTTTTTTATGCACCTTGGTGATCATCTTGAAGGTTTCGATGATCTGCGGCTTTAATTCTTCTTCCATCGCGGCCAAGGACAGGCTGCTTTCGTCCTCGTCCTCGACAACCGCGGGCTTTTTGTCTTCATCATCATCAATAATGATATCGTCTTCGCCGGCAGCGGCGGCTTTTTTGGCTTTGGCCTTTTTACGCGCCTCTTCTTCTTTGGCGCGTTCCTTTTCTTTCTTTTCGAGCTTTTCAGCAATAGCCGCCTGGATGGCTTTGGCTTTGCTGTTCAGGCCGCTGTCGTCGTTGCTGGCGGCGGCTTCGCCGGCGGGCGGGTTTTCTTCGCCGTAGGTGGCCTCGAGATCAATAATATCGCGCAGTAGCATTTCGCCGTTTTCGAGCGCTTTGTGCCACCGCATGATCGCCTGAATGGTCAGCGGGCTTTCACAGATACCGCCGATCATCATTTCGCGGCCGGCCTCGATACGCTTGGCAATGGCGATTTCGCCCTCGCGGCTCAGCAGTTCGACGGTACCCATTTCGCGCAGGTACATGCGCACAGGGTCGTCAGTGCGGCCGAGATCGGCGGTCGCCAGATTACCGGCGTTATCGTCTTCGTCGTCTTTGTCTTTTTCGACGGGCGTGTCGTCGTCGCTGTCGGGTTCTTCTTCGACCAGGTTGATGCCGATATCGGACAGCATCGCCATGGTTTCGTCGATTTGGTCAGACGTATATTCGGCCGGCGGCAACAGGCGGTTGATTTCGTCATAGGTGACGTAACCGCGCTCTTTACCCTTGGCGACAATTTTCTTGACCGCTTTGGCAAGTGTGCCAGCGGCAAGGGGGGTATCATCCCCGTCGTCCATCGTACCGCCGGTGTCCTGATCTTCGTTGGCTTTCGCGACCATGCTGTATCCCAAAATGTTCAAGGCGGCCTTAATCAGCCGCCGGTCTCTTGCTGCCGGCGTGACTGGCAGCGTTCCCACGTTTCATTCCATCCCTGCCGCACAATATCAAGCGGCTGTCCGGGCTTGGCAAAGCCTGCATGAAGATAGAGCGAGCGGTCAAAAACCGCATCGAGAATCTTCCCATAGCCCAGGTCACTAAGATGTTGCTTAAGCACCTGATCGTCAAGGTTTATTTCGCCATCTGGCCCCGCTTCGCCCCCGATTTGTTGAGAAATTTCTTCGGGATGGGACAAAAGTCGGACCAGTTCTTGCCGCAGCGCGTCATAATCGGCATTGGGGATTTGCAGCATCCCCAGCTTTTCACCGAACTCATCAAAGAGTTCTGGATAATTCAGCATCACCGCCAAGAGCGTTTTTTCTTTCAGAAGGCGCGAAGTGCGCACCGGCTGTACCTGAGCTGATGAGGGCCGATAAGGGGTGTGTAAACCCGGCGGCTGGACCTTACCAAAACGCCCCGGCCCCCGCACAAAATCGCGCAGACGGCCGAAAGCGCCGCCTTTTTGACCTGAACCACCACTTAAAAATTCATCATTAATTTTTTGATTAATTTGATGAATATAAAATTCTTGCACGGTCTGATCGGGAATTTGACGGGCTTTTTTGACCAGGCTCGCCCGCAGGCCTGCCTTGGCTTCGGGCTGCGTCAGATTGCGGTCTTTGATCTCTTCCTGCCAGAGCATATCGAACAGACCAATCGCATTATCCAAGACGCGCTGCATGGCCGAACTACCCTCGTCCTTGATCAGGCTGTCGGGGTCGTGTTCGGGCGGCAGAAAGGCGAAACGAGCCGAATGATCGGGTTTCAGGATGGGTAAAATACGGTCAAGCGCACGGCTGGCCGCCCGCTGGCCGGCGGTGTCACCATCGAAGCATAAAACCGGGGCGCGCGCCCCTTCGGGCATGACGCGCCATAATTCTTCTACCTGGGTTTCGGTGAGCGCCGTGCCCAGGGGCGCCACGGCCGCCCGGAACCCTGCTTGTGCTAGGGCAATCACATCCATATAGCCTTCGACGACGATGACGGTCTCGCCGTCGCCGATCGCCTTACGGCCACGCGACAACGCATAAAGATTGCGGCCTTTATGAAAGATGGCGGTCTCGGGCGAATTGATATATTTGGGCGCCGATTTACCGGTCGGGCCACCATAACTTTCGGGTAGCACACGACCACCAAAAGCCACCACGCGGCCCTGCAGATCGGTGACCGGAAACATGACACGGCTGCGGAAAAATGGATAGGTCTCGCCCTGATTGCGTTCGGACGCTTTAAACAGCCCGGCTTCGATCATGTCTTCAGTTTTATAATTAGATTTCTTCAAGTGATTGATGAGGCCATCACCATCCGGCGAGAAACCGATGCGGAAACTTTTGATGGTTTCTAAAGAAATGCCGCGTGTCAGCAGATATTCCAGGATTTTTTTATTCTCGGCGCGGTGCAGTTGCGCCTCGTAAAACTTGGTGGCGGACTCCATCAGGTCATAGAGCGACATCTGCCGTTGAAATTTCTTTTGTTCCTCGGGCGATGGTTTGGGCACCTGCAAGCCGGCCTGATTGGCCAGCTGCTCGACCGCATCCATGAAGCCCAGATTGTCGTGGTCGGTCAGGAAACGAATAACGTCGCCATGCACGCCGCAGCCAAAGCAGTGATAAAACCCCTTCTGGTCGTTGACGTAAAACGACGGGGTCTTTTCATGGTGGAAGGGGCAGCAGCCCTTAAATTCGCGGCCCGCCCGGGTCAGCTTGATACGCCGACCTATCACGTCCGAAACCGGAACGCGGGCGCGCACTTCATCCAGAAAAGCTTTTGGGAGAGACATACCCCCTATTTAAGGGGCTTCGGCTGGCTTGGCAAGACAGCAAGATCGGCGCAATTTAATTACTTTAATTATTATGGATTTTAATTTCGGTTTAGCCTATAAGAAACCCATTATACCATATCATTTCATTCAAGGCAGGATCGCATGACCACATATTTGCCTCTTCATATGGGCCGCCCGTCAAAAATCGATGTAGCCGAGATCACCCACATCAAAGCCTATAAAGATCAAGCCATGATCATGGGAAAAGATGGGCGTATCTGCACTGAGTATTACACCATTTTCGATGACTTAGCGGATGGCCAAGCATTGGCTGATTTTGTGGCGGCAGCAGGGCGGCCCCTCCTTCCCATCCAAATACGCGACCCAAACAATAACTATGCCATACACAATACTGAATATGTTGCCGCCGAGGCCATCAGCTTTATCACGGCCAGCCAAGTCGGGGAGGATGGTTTACAAGGCGTCATCCTCAACGTGCGGGGTGGCTGGCGTGTTGAGACGTATGTAACGCCAGAAGAGCTTCAAGAGATTGTTGAAGCCTTTAAAGTGGCAAAGCCGGCTACACTGACATTCCAGCCCGACGAAGTTTACGCACGCTGGTATAGACCCGAAGCCCTTTATATCGATCCCTCGGCCATCACGCGTATGCATTCAGATAATTCACAGCTTTTCGTACAATTCCACAATACGGCCGGCGACCTTGATATTCATGTCAATAATGAGGGCAGGCATCCCCAGTTTAAGCGCGGACCCGAGTTGAACGCTTTTGCAGAGAAGCTTTTTGCGGCGACGACGGGCATGATCAAGCTCAACGGCCCGCGCGATTTCTGCGCAGTGCAAAAGGACAATATTAAGATTGTTGATACAGATGATATCGAACCGGGTAGCTACAGCCATACCTTTTTCATGCGGCTGATCGACAAGCCCGGACACCTGAATACGCTCCCCACTGCATTCAATCTTTACTTCAAAACCGCTGAAGACCGTGCGGGCGCTATTGCTCAGCTTCAACCTACGGAAGCAGTCAAACGGCGCCCCTCGCGCAAGCAACAGCCTTAAAATAAAAAAGCCGGGATCATCTCCCGGCTTTTTTAATGCGTCTGGACTGATTAGCCTGCCGCCGCCATCAGGCGGTCTTTAACCAGGCCGCTGGCTTTACCGAAATCGATTTGGCCGGTATAGCGGGTTTTCATGTCAGCTATGACCTTGCCCATATCCTTGACGCCGGCAGCGCCGGTGGCGGCAATGCTGGCGTCAATAGCGGCGCGAACTTCTTCTTCGGACAGCTGGCTGGGCAGGAAAGTTTCGATGATGCGGATCTCGGCCGCTTCGCGCTCGACCAGATCAAAACGTTTGCCGACCTCGTACATTTTGATGCTTTCGCGGCGCTGCTTGATCATTGATTGCAGCATCGACAGAATATCATCTTCGCTGATGCCGTCCCAGCTGCCCTTGCTGCGCAAAGCAATATCGCGGTCCTGCATAGCCGCCAAAATCAGGCGGATGGTGGAGGTCGCGATCTCGTCCCGGGCGTGCATGGATTGTTTAAGCTGGTCTTGAAAGCGGTCTCTTAACATCGCATGGACTTTCTGTGGTTCTCTTATAAACTAAATTGCTTCTTTGATGATAACCGAGCCACCGAGCTCTGACAACAACGCCCATTGCCTTATCGAAAGTATTTCGCATGCGAGTAGCTTCACGCCCTGCCCTACTCACCCTGGTTTTCAGCGTGGCGCTGTTTTTATCGGCAGGATTGATGTTCAGCGTGCAGCCGATGGTGGGCAAAATGCTCTTGCCGGTGGTAGGTGGCACACCGGCCGGCTGGATCGTCGCGATGGCGTTTTTTCAGCTGGCACTGCTGGCAGGCTATGCCATCGCCTATGGCATGACGCGCCTGTCGCCTGGCCGCCATGGTATTGCCTATGTGGCGCTGCTGGCCATTGGTTTGCTGGTATTGCCCGTGGCCATTACCACCTCGGGTCTTGACGATACGCCCGGCGCCTGGGGAACATTTTTTTTGCTGGCCGCCACTATTGGCTTGCCGTTTTTGGCGCTTTCCACCACCGCCACCACGTTACAGCGGCTCTTCGCGGCGACGCCGCACCCGGCGGCACGTGATCCTTATTTCCTTTATGCCGCCAGTAATCTGGGCAGTTTTGCCGGGCTTTTACTCTATCCGCTGCTGATCGAACCAAATTTTGATCTGGGTTTGCAAAACACGGGTTGGCTATGGTTTTACGGCGTCTTGATTGTGCTGGCGGCTGTCTGCGTTTTTTTTATCAGTGGTCAGACAACAGCCGAACACGCCGAGAATACCGAGACGCCCCCGCCTGCCCCTCTGGAGCGTCAACGCGTGATGCGCTGGGTCATGTGGGGTTTTATTCCTGCCAGTCTGCTGATGGGTTATACCAGTTTTATCACCCGCGATATTTATTCGGCGCCGCTGATATGGGTTTTGCCGCTGGGCATTTACCTGCTGACCTTTGTGCTGGCCTTCCGGAGCCCGGCGTTGATTACTTCGAGCCGCTTGGCCATGCCACACTTGGTGGCAGTGATGATCAGTCTCGTTTTAATCACGCTGGCCACGTCGATATTCCGTACCTCTATGCTCCCGGTGGTTCTGCATTTGCTGGCATTGGGCGTCATTGCGATGACTTTCCATGTGCGGCTTTACGAAGACCGCCCTTTAGCAAACCCAGCCGCGCTGGCGACGTTTTATTTGTCGATTTCGCTGGGTGGGGCACTGGCAGGTCTTTTTAATGCTTTTGTGGCACCCTTTATATTCAATCAATCGCTGGAATTACCGCTGATCTTGTTCGTCAGTCTGCTGTTTCATCCGCGTTTACGGGCGGCTATCAATTTCCCGTTTTTTTTGGCGATGGCCTTTACCCTGCTTGCTATCGCCGGTTACGTGACGATGATCAATATCGCGCCTGAAAATACACGCGCCATGCTTATGATGGCGGTCTTGGCCGTCGTCATCGGCGTGGGTCATCCACGTGCCATGTTGATCGCAGGGCTGGTGCTGATGGGTATCTATCTGCATATCGCCGGCGAGGGCACCATCGCACGTAGCCGCAACTTCTATGGCAATATTGTCGTCTACGATCGGCCCGCTCCTTTTAAATTACCCGATGGCACAGTGCTGAACATTCGCTATATCAACCACGGGACAACCCTGCATGGCTTTCAGGTTTTGAATGCCGCCAATACGCTGCAGCCCACATCCTATTACGGTGCCGTGCAGGGCATTTACGACCTGATGCAGCCCCAACGGGTGGCTGTCCTAGGCCTTGGTACAGGCACCATGCATTGCCTGGCCGGCCCCAATACCGCGACGACCTTTGTCGAGATTGATCCGGCTGTCATTGATGCCGCCTATGATTATTTCACCTATCTGGCGGATTGCCATCCGGGTAAGCCCGCGCGTATTTTGACAGGCGATGGCCGCTTGGAAATGCAAAAACTGAACGGCGAGACGTTTGATATGATCGCGGTTGACGTTTTTTCGTCTGATTATATACCGGCACATTTGATGACCCGCGAGGCACTGGCGCTTTATATCGAGCGGCTGGAGCCGAATGGTGCCATCCTGTTTCACATCTCGAACAACTTTTTTGATCTGGCCCCGGCGCTCACTTTGCTGGCGCAAGACGCTGGTCTTGATTACCGCCTGATGGAGAATATGCGCGTCTCCAGCCTGTTCGAAAAACCCAGCCGCTGGTTTATCATGAGCCCATCGCCGGCTTTGCTGGAACGTATCGCCGCCAATGACGCGCGCTGGCGCCTGCCACCGACGATTGAAGGCTTGCGTCTGTGGACGGATGACTACACCGATTATCTGGGCGTATTGAAACCAGAGGCCTTTGCGCTCAAAACCATCCTGAGTAAAAAGAATTGATTATGAAAAACATAGTCTGATCTTGCACCTAAGGCCGCTGGCGCATAGTATTTGCTTCTGCGCCATGGCAATTTTAAGATCGGCCGTGCGGCGCTTACCATCCAGTCATCAGCGGACGACTGTCGCGACCGACGCCTCCCTTACCGGGATTCGGTCACCCAGATCGCTTGTATGACGCCACATAAACGAGAGACAAAGATGCAAAAGATTCCGATGACCGCCCCTGGTTATGCACGACTGGAAGAAGAACTGAAGCACCTGAAATCCGTCGAGCGTCCTGCCGTGATCGAAGCGATCGCCGAAGCGCGCTCGCATGGCGATCTATCGGAAAACGCTGAATACAGTGCGGCCCGCGAACGCCAGAGCTTTATTGAAGGCCGCATTCAGGATCTCGAAGATAAACTAAGCCGCGCCGATGTCATCGATACCGCCAAGATGAGCGGCGATACGGTAATTCGTTTTGGTGCCACCGTGCGTGTCGTCGATGAAGATACGGACAAGGAACAGGCTTTTCAGATCGTCGGCGAATACGAAGCCGATATCGAACGCGGACTACTGGCCCTCACCGCGCCACTCCCCCGCGCGCTGATTGGCAAAACCGTTGGTGATAGTGTCGAGGTGCAAGCCCCAGGTGGCGGCAAGGCTTATGAAGTGCTGGACGTCGTTTATAAGTAAGCGAGCTGACGGCGGCGATAGTAAATCATCAAAATCAGCGCCGTATTCAACACGAACAGTGTGATGGGATAAAGCAAGGTCGTCACACTCAGAGTGACGGTGGCAGCGATCGCCAATATGTGCTTGACGTTGCTGATGATGTAATGAAGCGGCATTTCATGATGCGGGGCGTACCATGATTTACGCATGGTGGGTATATAACCGCTGGCATCAATGAGCGTTACCAGCAGAATAGCCGACAACGGGTCGTTGGTCACATACCACAACGGCATCGCCAGCAGAGCTGAGACGAATAAAATCTTGTCGTGGCGGGTGATCGACTTATCGCCCTTTTGCAGGGCTGCCATGATGGTAATCACGATACAGAACAGGCCACTCAGCAGCGTAGCCCAATAACCGGGCCCGGCCGCCCCGGCATATTGGCCTGCTGCCGCAATCAGCGACACAAGCGCCCAGATCGCCCAGCCGAAAACATGGGGCCGCGTGTTACCGCGCCAGACCGAGACGATATAAGGCAGATAGGAAATAACCGTCAGCGCCAGCGACAACCAGCCAAACAAGACATGGTCGGTTGTCATCGCCGTATGCTTCTCCGTTTATTCGGTATCGACGGGCACACCCGGCTTGTGCTTGGCCACGCGCACGCCCAGCGCCGATTTTATATGGCTGACGTTTGGCGCGGTGGTGAGATGGGTGGTCAGGAACTTTTGATAGCTGTCCCAATCCTCGGCGACGATCTTCAGGATATAATCCGCCTCGCCCGAGACGAGATAGCATTCCCGCACCAGCGGCCATTCCCGTACCTGGTCTTCAAAGCGTTTGAGATCGGCTTCTGCCTGGTTATCGAGGCCTACTTGCGCGAAAACGGTGATGCCATAGCCCAGCGACTGCGCGTCAATTTCGGCATGATAGCCGCGGATGACGCCGGCTTCTTCGAGGGCGCGCACCCGGCGCAGGCAGGGCGGCGCCGAAATACCGGCGCGTTCGGCCAACTCGACGTTGGTCATGCGGCCATGCTCTTGCAGGTCGTTGAGAATTTTGCGGTCAATACGATCGAGTTTTACTTTGGGCATATGCGGGTCTCTTTGGCTAAAGCGGGTTAGAATCAAACTTTCCAATGTAATAATATTAGCATAGCTTCATGGCAAGCGTAATATTTCTCCAATTTTCTTTAATAATATTGCTAAGGCAGTTCAAAAATCTTTATATGCCAGTATCTTACTCAAATCGCTGTATTATTGCCCTATGATCCCCCGTCCTAAAACCTGCTGGATTATGAGCGAAGGCATCGCCGGTACTGAAAATCAGTGCCTGGGCTTGGCTGAGGCTATGGGTCTGCAGCCCGTTATCAAGCGCATTAAACTGAGAACACCCTGGCGCGAGCTTTCCCCCTGGCTGCATTGGGGCCATGGCAAGGCGTTGAGCGCTGACAGCGACCGCCTTGAACCACCCTACCCCGACCTGCTGATTGCCAGCGGGCGCAAGGCGATTGGTCTGGCCCGGCATATACGTGCCGTCAGCGGCGGCAAGACCTTCACGGTGATCGTGCAAGACCCCCGCATCGATCCGCGTCATTTTGATCTGGTCGCTGTACCGCAGCATGACCCCACCCGCGGCACCAATGTGGTGGTGACCACCGCCGCCCTCAACCGAGTGACGCCCGAAAAACTGGCGGCAGAAAAGGCCTTGTTTACCGATCGTTTTGACAGTCTGCCGCCGGTGCGCGTGGCGGTGTTGATCGGGGGTAACAGCCGGGCCCATCGCCTGACCACAGCTATTACTCAAAAACTCTGTGATGATCTATTAGGACTTGGTGCGGATGGAAAGGTTGGTTTGCTGGTGACGGCGTCACGCCGCACCGGTGCAGAGAATGCCGCCCTTTTACGCGAGCGACTGCAGGGACCACAGATTGATTTCTGGGATGGCACCGGCCCCAACCCCTATTTTGCTTTTTTGGCGGCGGCCACCCATATTATCGTGACCGAGGACAGCGTTTCGATGACATCCGAGGCGCTGGCCACCGGCAAGCCGGTTTATACCGTGCCCCTCAAAGGCGGCGGCAAACGCCTGTCGCTTTTTCATCGGCTGCTGCAAGAACAAGGCTTTACGCGACCGTTTGCTGGACAGTTGGAGGCATGGTCATACCAGCCCCCCGATGATACACTAAAGGTCGCTCACGAGATTCTGACACGCTACGAAGGACACGCATCACCATGACGGATACCAACCATCGCAAAGTCATCATCATCGGCTCCGGCCCCGCCGGCTACACTGCCGCCATCTATGCGGCACGCGCCAACCTGAAACCCATGCTGATTTCGGGTCTGCAGCCGGGTGGTCAGTTGACCATTACGACCGATGTTGAAAACTATCCGGGCTTTGCCAAGGCCATTCAAGGGCCGTGGCTGATGGAGCAAATGCGCGAACAAGCCGAACACGTCGGTACCGAATGCGTCACCGACACGATTATCGAGGTTGATTTTTCGACCAGCCCCAAAAAACTAATCGGTGACAGTGGCACGGTTTATTTGGCCGATACCGTCATCATCGCCACCGGCGCCCAGGCTAAGTGGTTGGGTCTGCCGTCGGAACAGGCTTTTCAAGGCAAGGGCGTGTCAGCCTGTGCCACCTGTGACGCGCCGTTCTATCGCAATAAAGAAGTCATCGTCGTCGGTGGCGGTAACAGTGCCGTCGAAGAAGCCCTGCACCTGACCCATTTTGCCAGCAAGGTGACGTTAATCCACCGTCGCGACAGTCTGCGGGCCGAGAAAATCGCGCAAGCGCGGCTCTTCGCCAACCCGAAAGTGAACGTGATCTGGGATACGGGCGTCGAGGAAATCGTCGGTGATGCCATGGGTGTCACCGGTGCGCGTATCAAGAACTTGAAAACCGGGGTTGAAACCACCCTGCCCGCGCATGGCATCTTCATCGCCATCGGCCACAGCCCCGCTACCTGGGTTTTCAAGGGCAAGGTGAAAATGGACAGCGAAGGCTATATCCTGACCGCACCCGATTCCACCGCCACCGACATCCCCGGTGTTTATGCCGCGGGCGATGTGAAAGACAAAGTCTTCCGCCAGGCCGTCACCGCCGCTGGTCTTGGCTGCATGGCAGCGTTGGAGGCGGATAAATATATCGCCACGCTAGAGGCAAACCTTGATCCCAGCTTAGCAAACCCTCAGCTTAAAAAAACGGTGAACGACCCCAAGGGTCCGTAAGGGATATTCGTTCTATGCCCTTCCCCCTTTCGCGCACGGGCATCGGGCTGTTGCTCACGCTTGGCAGCGCCGCCTTTTTCGGTGTTTATCCAGCGGCGGCACGTTATGCCTATGCGGATGGCGCCAATGCGACCTTCGTTATGCTGTTAACGACCACGGTGCGCATGCTGGCCTTTTGCCTGTTTTGCGCCATCACCCGTAAAGCTTTATTCGCCACCAAGACCCATACCTTGCACGGTGCTATCGGTGGATTTTTTCAAACTGTCTCGATTGTAGGCATCTTTGGCGCTCTGGTGTTTATCCCCGGCCCAGTGATGATCATCATCGTTTTCAGCCATACCTTGATGCTGTTGCTCTACATGGCGTGGCGCGGCGAAGTGCGGCTGGATGCGGTGACGCTTGGCAGCACTTTGTTGGCAATGCTGGGGTTAACATTGGTCCTGGATTTATGGGGGCAAAGCGCCAACTACAGCTGGCTGGGTATGGGTCTTGCGTTCATGTCGGCGCTGGCCACGGCCGTTCGTTTCTATGTCTATGGGCGAGAAATGCAGACGCGCAACCCTGCTATCGTGGGGGCGGAAAATTTTGTTTTCTCGGTGGTACTGCTTATCCCGATCGGTTTACTGTTTCCGTCCGTGATGCCCCATAGCATGGCTGGTTTAAGCTGGGCCATGGTGGGTGCCATCACCCAGGCACTGGCAACCTTTTGTATGTTTTATGGCCTGGCGGCCCTGGGCGCGTTTCGTTTCAGCCTGTTTTTGAAACTGGAGCCGATTTTTACGGCAGTCTTTGCTGTACTGATCATCCACGAGGTACTGGCCATGCACCAGTATCTGGGGATTGTGATCGTGCTGGCCAGTTTGCTGGCTTATCAATACAGCCAGGCGCGGCGAAAGCCTGTACCGACAACGGCGATAGAGCCATAAAAAAGACGCTGCCCGCAAGCAGCGTCTTTTTTGAAGCGTATAACTTTAAGCCGCCAGTTTCTGGGCGCCGGCGATGTTGGCGATATACTCTTTCACGTACTGGAGCATTTGTTCGCTTTCACCGGGATTATTAAAGAAGTGGCCAGCGCCGTTGATGACTTTGTAATCAACGCCATTAGGACCGCGCTGATCGCGCAGTTTATCGACCAGTTTGTTGACCGACTCGATATTGACGATCTGGTCGGCATCACCCTGAACGATCAGGCCTTCGTTGGGGCAAGGGGCCAAGAAATTGAAGTCATAGAGGTTGGCGGGGGGCGCAATCGACACGTAACCCGAAATTTCCGGACGGCGCATCAGCAGCTGCATACCAATCCACGAACCGAAGGAGAAACCGGCGACCCAGACATTGGCCGAGCCAGGATTGACGCTTTGCAACCAATCGAGGGCCGCTGCCGCATCCGACAATTCGCCTTCGCCATGATTGAATTCGCCCTGGCTGCGGCCGACGCCGCGGAAGTTAAAGCGCAGGGTCGAGAAACCTTGGTCAGCAAAAGTCTGGAACAACGAATAGGCGATTTTGTTGTTCATGGTGCCGCCGCGCTGCGGATTGGGGTGCAAGATCAACGCAATCGGTGCGCCGGCAACTTTCGCGTGCTTGTAACGACCTTCCAGACGACCCGCCGGACCGGTAATCATGATTTCTGGCATTCAAAGTCTCCTCGCCTTTTTGCGCGATGGTCAGGGTCAGAGACCGTGGCCGTAGCAGGCGTTTTGCGTGTTAAGGATGGCGGTGCTTTGACCGAGCCGGTTTTGGGCAAGCCGCATTGATCTCAAGAAGAGATGAATTTACATTATGCAATACGAAAGGCAAGAAAAATCTTGAATTTCTTACTGTTTTCAATTATTTACAGCCTATCTTTCACCTTTACGGAGTCGCGTAGACTCGGGGCTTAGACGCGAAAACCATGCCTTTGTTCGATGGCATCTATCTGGACCACAATGCCACCACGCCGCTGAAACCCGCGGCGCGTGCCGCCATGCTGGACGTCTTGGATTTTCCGGGCAATGCCAGTGCCATTCACAAGGCGGGGCGCACCGCGCGCAAAATTCTTGAAGACGCGCGCGCCACGGTCGTCGAGGTATTAGATTTAGGCGTACGTGATGTGGTGGTGTTTACCTCGGGTGCGACCGAGGCCAATAACCTGGCACTGCGTGGTGCTGGGATGGAGCGCCTGATCGTCTCCGCCATCGAACATCCCGCCGTATTACACACAGCCGAGCGGAGTGGCCTTGCGGTTGATATCCTGCCCGTTCTGTCATCGGGCGTGGTTGATCTCGACGCCTTGGAAAAGATGCTGATCGGCAACACACGACAAACGCTGATTTCGATCATGCTGGTCAATAATGAGACCGGCGTTATCCAGCCGATTGACCAAGTGGTGGCCCTCGCCCGCCTCTATGGCGCCCTGGTGCATACAGATGCGGTGCAGGCGATTGGCCGCATACCCTTGGCGTTACAGAAGCTGGGGGTCGATTTCCTCAGCCTCTCGGGCCATAAAATCGGCGGGCCGCAGGGCGTGGGCGCGCTGATCATTGCCAATTGTGCTGTCATTGCGCCGCAATTGACCGGCGGCAATCAGGAAAAAAATCTGCGCGCCGGCACGGAAAACCTGGCGGGTATTGCCGGTTTGGCGGCGGCGCTCCGCCACCTTGATCAGGGCCTGATGGAAAAGCTGGGCCTGTGGCGCGACCGGATAGAGCGTGAACTATCCGCCATTGCCCCTATTCATATTTTCGGCGCCAATACAGCGCGTGTGGCCAATACCACGATGTTTGCCCTGCCCGGTGCATCTTCCGAAACACAGCTGATTGCGCTTGATCTGGCGGGCATCTGCGTTTCAAATGGCTCGGCCTGTTCCAGCGGCACGGTCAAACCGTCGCACGTTTTGCAGGCCATGGGGGCGAATGCCCTCATCGCGCAAGCATCCTTGCGGGTGTCACTGGGGTGGAACACCACCGAAGAAGACATCACCCGCTTTATCGCCGCCTGGACCAAAATGTTTGAGAGAGTAAAAGACCGATGCCCAAAATAACCTTTATCGAAAAAAACGGCGAACCGCGTGAAGTCGATGCCCCCAACGGCCTATCGATCATGGAAATCTCGCATAAGCATGGAATTGATATCGAAGGTGCCTGTGGCGGTTGCCTGGCTTGCGCCACCTGCCACGTCATCGTCAAACCCGAGTGGTTTGACCGTCTGCCCGAGAAACTGGAGGGCGAGGAAGATATGCTGGATCTTGCCTTTGATTTAAAAAAGACGTCGCGCCTGGGCTGTCAGATTTTGATGAATGAGGAACTGGATGGCCTTGTCGTCGCCCTGCCTGGCGCCAAGTTGCCGTGGGCATAATTTAAGGCCGCGGTTTTTGCCGCGTGGGCTTATATGGCTGTGGTGGTATAGAATCTGCGGCCAAACGTTTTTTAAGAAGCAATCGGCGCACTTCATCTGCTTGTTGCGTCAAAGTATTGATCGCATATTGCATCTGTGGGGTTTGCAAAAGCCGCGGATCGCTCACCTCAAGACGCACGCGGCGGACCCATTTACGATCGGCAATCGTTGTGCGTGCCGCCGTAAAGAATGCCGTCTGATCCTCGGCGCCCTGCATACCTAATTCAGAGATAGCGCGTGGATTAAAGGTTGGATCGCGGATGCCGTCTTCGATCCAAATATGAATACCCGGCACATCTTGACGGTTGTTCTGTAACACAGCAAGGCCGCCCTGCTTGTTACAGACTTGCAAGAAGGCTGCCTGTAAATGCCCCGATGATTTTACCCCCGGCGCCTGTAATGACTCGGTTTTGTAACCGAAACCGTAGGCAAGGTCGATAAAAGACAACTGCAGCCCGCTTTCGAAGGGATCGAAGTAAAACTCGTCGAGCCCTTCCTGGCCGCTGAAAATCATGTCACGCCCCGCCCACAACGCCTCGAACATGGCATCACTGACAATTTTTTTTCCTGAACTATGAGAGCCATTGACCGTCACGATGATCGGCTTACCCGCTACATTGAGTAGATCAGGATCCAGCGCCCGCGCCAGTAGGCGACTTATATCAAAAAGGTCTTCGCGCCTGAGTGTGACCAGATCAACAGATAAAACAGCATCCGACTGTGTCATGAATGGCCCTTACACCGGCGCGGTTTCGACGGGAATATTGCAATTCGACGGCAGGGTGCCGCGCTTTTTCTTCATCGCATAAAAATAACCGTCAATGATTTCGCGCGGCGTGCAGCCGGCTTCGAATTCAACCGAAACGTGAGGCAGATGCAACAACAGCGACAGGCCGGTTTCTTCCATCCACTGCGCTAGATCGCGGGCAGCTTCGCGGATGTTAAAGGTGCCGTCAGGGGTGTATTCCAGGACGTGATCGTCCCCACCCGTGGTATGGGCGCCCTTGCCACTTTTGCCATTTTTGCCTTTCCTGGTCATCACTGCTCCTGCCTTTATTATATTGAGCGTGCATAAATAAAAGCTTAAATAAGCATTAAACCATTGAATAATATACAAAATATGCCTTACGGCTATGAAAAATGCTTGCTTTTATAGCGTTTATCGCTAGATTAGCGCGCAGACAATCAGCATAACGATGAAACCATGAACAGTCTCGGCCTCAACAAAGCACCCAAGGATACCCGCGTCGTCGTCGCCATGTCGGGTGGCGTCGACAGTTCGGTGACGGCTGCCCTCTTGCACGAAGAAGGTTATGAAGTCGTTGGTATCACACTCCAGCTATATGATCACGGCGAGGCTTTGGCCAAAAAGGGCGCTTGCTGCGCCGGACAAGACATCCATGACGCCAAGCGCGTGGCCGAAAAAATGGGCTTTGAGCATTACGTGCTGAATTATCAAAGCAAGTTTCAGGATGGCGTGATTGACGACTTCGTCGAAAGCTATCTGCGCGGTGAAACGCCTATTCCTTGCGTCAAATGCAACCAAAACGTCAAGTTCAAAGATCTGCTGGCGACCGCCCGCGATCTGGGGGCCGATTGCATGGCGACGGGCCATTATATTCAGCGCGTCGTCAATGATGCCGGTCGGGCAGAACTGCACCGGGCACTTGATGCCGGCAAGGACCAAAGCTATTTCCTGTTTGCCACCACTCAGGAGCAGCTGGATTTTCTGCGCTTCCCGCTGGGCGGCTGGGATAAGGCCATCACCCGCCAGCACGCCGAGCGTTTTGGCCTGATTGTCGCCGATAAGCCGGACAGCCAGGATATCTGCTTTGTGCCCAACGGTTCTTATGCGCGGGTGGTGGAAAAATTCCGCCCCGGCGCCATGAAGCCCGGCGATATTGTCCATCTGGATGGCCGCGTCTTGGGCCAGCATAATGGCATTATCAATTACACCATCGGCCAGCGCAAAGGCCTGGGTATTGGTGGCGGCCATACAGAAAATAACAGTCCGCTTTTTGTGGTAGGTTTACGCCCTGATGATAATCAGGTGGTGGTTGGCCCCTATGATGCGCTGGCACGCGACACGGTCTTTATCAAAGACACCAATTGGCTGGCCGATATACCGGCCGAAGGTTTGCAGGCAAGCGTGAAATTACGATCCGCCCAAGAGCCCTTGCCCGCCACTGTTTTTGCCGATAAGGTGCAGCTTCTTGAACCCGCTTTTGGCATCGCGGCGGGTCAGGCCTGTGTCGTTTATGTCGGCAACCGCGTCCTGGGTGGTGGCTGGATCAACGGCACAGACAATACGCTTCTGCGTGCCGCCGCCTGATAGGACTTATCCATGCTTTTCGAGACCTTGCGCCGTAACCGCCCCCTGAAACTGGCGGCCCTTTTTGGTTTTGTTGCTGCCAATGCCAGTATGGGCCTGCCCCGCGAAGCCCCTGCGCTGACCGAGTTGCGCTATTTAAGCCAGGCCTTCGCGCAAAACGGTACCCTGTCGCCCGCACTTTATATGCGCATGACAGCGCTCAGCAGCCAGCTGGGCGATAATCAAACCGCGCGTGATATTCTTATTAATAGCGGGGTAATGTGTGGCCATGCCAGCGGTTCCGGGGGGAGCAGCGGCGGTATAACAGGCGCCATCTGCCCGGCAGAACGCCGCCGCCGGCGCCGCACCGCCGGCGATTTATCGCATTTATTGGTTTTCCACCCCTGGGTGTGAATTTATTAACAATACCTTAAGGCTTTGCTGGTATCCTCAAAGATGGAAGTATTCCATATTGACTTGCGTTACAGGAAGCAACGCCCATGACCAACGACGTTTTTGCCAGCTTCAAGTCGAGCTATCAGTACAAGATAGCGGGTACTTACAATGCTGGCTTTGCCAATCTGGCACGCGCCGTTAATAACGATGATACCACTGCCCGCCTGAAATCGCGCCTGACCGCCAATACGATCCAGGTCAATCAGATTAAAAACTCGGGCGCCAGCGCCGACGAGATTAGCAAAAAAGTTGGCCAGACAAAGTTGAACTACCTGCGTACCGCCAGTCAGGCACTGTATGAGGTCCGCGGCACCACCGATCGTCTGCGCGATGCGCGCTCGTCGCTGGGCAGCCTGAGCAAAGACCTTGAAGCCTCCATCAAAGAATACATGAAGTCGACCACCCGTACTGCGGCCGATGATATCGCCTTCAAACAGAATGCTGAATATATTGTGCGCAAGCTGAATGCGACCTATATTTCGGTCAAGGGGCGCAGCGCCGCGGCGGGCACATCTTTTGACATCAACCTTTATCAAACCAATCGTCGCCTGGACGCCATGAGCGCACTGCTGGCTAATTTCCCGCCGGCCGGTGCCCCGCCTGAGCCCGCGGCTGCCGCCGCCGCTGTCGAAGGCGGCGATGATGGCAGCATTACTGGCACCACCGCCAGCACCGGCCAGACACTGGACGTTACCGCCTAAACGTCATCACCCCGCAGCATCGCCTTGAAGGCAGCATAGACGCGATCGACCGACAGCGTCCCCATGTAGCACGTGGCGGCGGACGGCGAATAACCAGGTAATGCAGCGATCTCGCTCAAGCTTTCGGGGGTTTCGACCATATGGCTATCAGCCCCCCAGGGGCGATAGACGCTGCGCTTGCTGGGACCAAACAGACCCAGGGTCGGAATGCCCGTAGCTGCCGCACAATGCATCAAGCCGGAATCATTACCAATAAAAGCATCGCAGTGGGCAATGACAGCTGCTGCCTCCAGCGGCGAAAAACGGGCGATGGCATTAAAGCCGCGCGCCGACGGGCAGGATCGCAAAACTTTTTCTGCGGCGGCTTCTTCGCCCGGCCCTGCCATGATGATGAAAGATGCCATCGGCAGTGGCGGGTCGGCCGCATGCGACAGCCGGTAGATTAATTCGATAAAGTTTTCACCCGGCCATGTCTTACCAATCCAATTGGCAACCGGGGCCACGACGATACGCGGCGCGGGTATGGTCGCCAGATAATCTGTCGCTTTTTGCTGAGCGGCAGCATCGAACCAGAGCTGGGGTGCTGGGGGTGGCGTGACCTTGAGGGTGGCGGCGATCTGCTCCACCTTGTGCAGGCTGTCCGGCTGGGGTTGCCAAATATAGCGTTGCCGTGCGCGGAGCAGACGCGAAACAAGGCTGTTGCGCAGATCAACGATGACATCCCAGCGCTGCCCCCTCACCTGTTGCCAGACAGACAACCAATGGCGCGACCATTTTTGCTTTTTAACGGCGATCACGCGTTCTACTGTGGGCATCGCAGTAAAAAGCCCCGCTACCAAGGG
This sequence comes from Alphaproteobacteria bacterium, assembly GCA_027483355.1. Lineage (GTDB taxonomy): Bacteria > Pseudomonadota > Alphaproteobacteria > Micavibrionales > UBA2020 > JAEXMB01. The sequence continues at coordinate 11,565 of JAIXUW010000156.1, read as the reverse complement.
GCTACACACAACGGTGATCCGTGCCTGGGGATGATGATCGGCGTAATGACGGATAACGCCGGTCGATAAGACCGCATCCCCGAGTCGTGTATGCGTAAAAAACAAAACCTTCATACAGACATCATGCCGTAAGACACCTAGAAAGCCAATAGATATCAATATAATAACTCGTACGCAATAATATCGCTTGCCGGTTTTAACCAAAGGCGTATGACGATAATATCAATCACCTTGCAGGCATTACTATGTCAGCCCACGCTTCTTCTGCCGCCTCCACCACCACCCCTTACAAGCTTGCCATCGGCGCTATCGGTGTCGTTTTTGGCGATATCGGTACAAGTCCGTTATACGCCTTTCGGGAGGCGCTGCACGCCGTCACCGAACCTGGCCAAATGGTGGCGCGCGAAAGCGTCTTGGGCATTCTTTCGCTGATACTGTGGTCGATGTTTCTGATCGTGACCTGCAAATATGTTTTGCTTTTGATGCGCATTGATAACAAGGGTGAAGGCGGCACGCTGGCGCTGATGGCATTGGCGCGGCGGGTTTTCTATCGCAACACCATAGCTTTTCTGTATCTGGGTATTTTTGGTGCGGCGCTTTTCTTTGCGGACTCGATGATCACGCCCGCCATTTCGGTCTTATCCGCGGTGGAAGGATTGAAAACGGTCACCCCTGCGTTTGATAATTTTATTATCCCCATTACGATTGGTATCCTTTTAGGTTTATTTAGCTTTCAGTCACGGGGGACGGCCACCGTCTCGCGCATTTTTGGTCCGGCGATGTTGGTATGGTTTTCCACCCTGGCCATCCTGGGCCTGATGCATATCAACGATGATCTGCAGATTTTTTACGCCTTCAGTCCTTTTTATGGGCTCAAATTCCTGGCCGAAAACGGCATGGTATCCATGTTGACGCTGGGGGCAGTTTTCCTGGCCGTGACTGGCGCCGAAGCGCTTTATGCTGATCTTGGTCACTTTGGCCGCACCCCCATCCAAGGCGCCTGGCTGTGGTTTGTTTTTCCAGCCTTGACGCTGAATTACCTGGGCCAAGGCGCGATGATCCTGGCGCATCCGGAACTGGCGGGAAATCCATTTTTCAGCCTAGCGCCCGAAGAATTCAAACTGCCGTTGGTTCTTCTCTCGACCTGTGCCACGGTTATTGCCAGCCAGGCGGTGATTACCGGCGCTTTTTCAATTGCCCGCCAGGCGGTCAACCTGGGGCTGATGCCGCGTATGCGTATTGCGCATACCTCGGCGGAAACCTCGGGTCAGATCTATATGCCGCAAATTAATTATATGCTGATGATTGGCGCGATTTTATTGGTGCTGACGTTTCAATCTTCCAGCGCTTTGGCCGCCACCTATGGTATCAGCGTGAGTGGTGCTTTACTGGTGGATGCCATCATGGCCTTTTTTGTTCTCTGGCAGCTGATGGATTGGAAATGGTGGAAAACTGCTTTGATTATGGGGCCGTTTATTCTGATCGATCTGTCGTTTGTCGGCACCAATATGCTTAAGTTCTTTACGGGCGGCTGGGTACCGGTTGCCTTTGCGTTTATCGTCGTCACGCTGATGGTCACCTGGGTGCGGGGCAGTTTTATTATCGAGCGCCGATCAAGTAAGCGCGACCCGCGTTTGCAAAAGTTTCTTGCCGACTATAGCACCCGGTGGCCCGACGTGAAACGGGTCGCAGGCTCCGCCCTGTTTATGGCGTCAAACCCGGAAACAGTGCCCCCTTCGTTGATACAAAACCTCAACCATAACCATGTTATGCATGAGCGTAATATTATCTTGTCCGTCCAGATTTCCAGTGAACCGTTTGTGACAGCAGAACAGCAGGCCGAAATTCACGTACTGAATGACGACTTCACTCAAGTCATTCTGCGCTTTGGTTTTAAAGACGACATCAATGTTCGCCAGGCTCTAATAACGCTGTCGCAATCGGGCAACAACGACACGCTTTTTGATTGGCGGCATATGTCCATATTTGTCAGCCGCCGATCCTTGCGGCCCAGCGACCGCTATGGTCTGCCTTTGTGGCTTGATTCCATCTACGTCCTGATGCATCGCAACGCAAACGATCCGACAGACTATTACCGTCTCCCGGTTGGTCGCGTCATCGAAATCGGACGTCAGGTCTATATTTAATCTTAGCGGCAGGTGACGTTGCGGGTGGGAATGACTTCGCCGCCAATATAGGCGCCGCCCAATGTACCACCAATGGTGGCAGCTGTCTTACCATTGCCTTTACCCAAGTTGGAAGCCAGCACGCCCCCGCCTACCCCACCGATGGCCTTGCCAACGATATTGCCATCATCACAGCCAACGGGTTGTGCCGCAACCACTGCCGGGGCTGCCGTTTGCACTGTCGCTGCCTTAACGGCGGCGGGCTTGGTCTCTTCCCGCTCCATCAGATAGGCGGTGGCGCTGGCGGTCATCGCAACCAGGGCAATAACGGATAAAGTAGCAATAAGTGTTTTCTTGTTCATGGGATTCTCCTTCAATGAGGACTTCGCGTATCATTAAACGCCTGCGTCCAGAAGTAGTTCCCTAAAGAGTAAGGCGTTGCGGCGGCATACCAGCCTGCGCGCGTTCGTACATGACGCGATAAAGTTTTTCAATGTTTCTGGTGAAAAGCGGCGTATCAAAAAGGGGCGCTTTCTGGCGGTTCTGCGCGATTTTTTGCCGCAAGTCTGCCAATAGCTCCGGATTTTCAACCAGCTTGACAGCCATATCCTCATAGTCTTGCAGTGTTGGTAGAACGAGTTCAGGCAAATCCATATTATAAAGAATACTACTTGCCACCCGGCCAGCAAAAGTGGGGCCCGGGCTGGTAATCAGCGGCAGGCCTGCCCACAAAGCATCTGAGGCCGTGGTATGCGCGTTACAGGGTAATGTATCGAGGAAAAGATCGGCGCACGACATGCGGGCCAGATGTTCTTCTTGCGGCATGTAGCTGGCAAAAATCAGTCGCGCCGGGTCGACGCCTCGTTTTTGTGCCTCGGCACGCAGATTGTTTTCAGCCTCACCCGTTGCCTTGAAGGTCCACAGCACACTGCCGGGCGTGCGCTGCATGATGCGCATCCAAACATCATAAATCTCGGGGCTGATTTTATAATTGCTATTGAACGAGCAAAAGACGAAAGCATCCGGCGGCAAGCCGACATCCGCACGGCTCGGCAAAGGCCCGATCGCCCTTTTGTTATCGTTGATTTGATAGCAATCGGGCATAAAAGCCAGGTTTTCACTGAAATACTTTTCATTTGCAGGCGGCACCACATGCTTGTCGACAATCGCATAGTCAACGTTTTGCATGCCGGTAGTGCCAGGGAAACCAAGATAAGTGACCTGAACGGGGGCTGGCCGATAGCTGAGAACACCTATGCGCGATCCGCTGGTAAACCCTTTCAGATCAACAAGGATATCTATTTCTTTGGCGCGGATCAAAGCGGCGACGGTTGGGTCATCCATTTCGCGGATATCGATAAATTCATCAAAGCCCGCCACCAGACGGTGGCGCATGTCGCTGTTATCATCCGCGCCAGATGAAAAAGCAATCCATTCAAAATCATTGCGGTCATGGGCTTCGAACATCCCTGCCATCAAATAGGCGGTGGCATGGCGCTGTAGATCACTGCTGAGATAGCCCACGCGGATTTTCTGGTGGGCATATTTTTCGCCCGTCCACACCGGCTTGCGCGGGGGGAAATATTGCGCTGAGTAAGACTGTCCCGCAATCAGCTGATCACGTGCCGTACAGGGCATAAAGACCAAAAAAAACGGCTGCGGAATAATTTTTTTATTACGAATTTTTTGCAAGATGATTGGAATTGTGTGACACAGACTCCAGTCGCTCAGTTTCATCATGACCTGCAGCCGCGCATCTTCGCGGTCGGCAATCGAGGTGTCTTCGGCAAAAATACGCGCATATTCCAAAAGCTCGGGCCGGATGCCCACACGCTTAACTTCTTTCTTATCGAGGGTGTCAGCTTTGCCGACGCCACTGTCTTCTTTTTCCGCGAGATCGGCAGTAAGCGCACGCCCCGCCGCTTCTTCGGTCGCGCGCGCTTTATTGGTCAAAGCCTCGGCGTGATCTGGATGCCGCACCAATACAGCATCATAATCGGCAATCGCTTCCTGTGGTCGGCCCAAGTCGCGGAGCGTGTTGCCGCGGTTAATCATAGCGGCCGCATAATCGGGTTTAAGGCTAAGCGCACGGCCAAAGGCTTCCAAGGCTTCCTCGTATCGGCGTAAATCGCGCAACGCGGCACCCAGGTTATTGAGCATGCCCGCATCCTCGCGGATGGCCAGCAAATCACGGTAAGCATCCACCGCTTCGCTCAAGCGACCCGCCCCATGCAACAGAGCAGCCCGGCGCATGTGCCCTTCGGCAAAATCGGGCTTTATTTTAAGGGCGCGATCAAAGGCGTCGAGGGCTTCGTCATGCTGTTCCAGCACCTGATAAGCTGCCCCCAGGTTGCAATAAGCCGCCGCCGATTGAGGATTAAGCTTGAGCGCGGTTTTGAAATAGGGAATCGCCGCCTGTGGCTCGCGCATTTGCAGCTGTGCCATACCCATATAATGCTGCAGATCAAAGCTTTGCGGATATTCGGCCAGCATGGCCCGATACATCCCCGCCGCCTGTAACAAGGCACCCGAACGATGCAGTTCGTGCGCAATTTTCAATTCGGCTGTATATTTATCTGGCGCTTTCATTGACTTCCCCCGTGCCAGAAGATTCTAGCCGAGCCGGAGATGGGAAGCAAATGGCAAGCAGGCTTATAGTTTGGCTTTTTTACCAACTTTGATGATCGGACTTTTTGGTAAAGGCATCCGGCCTTGGACCAGATTAATCCAATAACGCGCACCTACACTCAAGGCGGCGTCGTTAAAGTCATAATCGCGATGCTCTGCGAAATACGTTTAATACTCTTTTCCAATTCAAGGCACGTTTCACGATTGAAACAGCGCACCGTTCCGGACAAGACAATGCTTTCCAGTACGATATTATTACTGGTGAATGCATGAAACTGACAGACAGAGATGACAACGCCTTCCATCGGATCGGTATTCGAACTGGATAGAGCGTGCAGTGACAGAACAATGGTCGAGCCAATGACGATGGAGTCGATGCTGTCTTGGGGATGTCCCCTCTTGCAACAAAATATTCTTGAGCCAAGAGAGAAGAACAACCCACATCGATAGCGTTAAACGCGTTCCTACCTTTATAAAAAAAATACTGCGCGTCTTGCGATACCTGTACTCCAAAATCAAGCTAGTTGAAATTGTACAACGCCGCGCCACGCAATAAATCGGGAGTGGAAATGATGTATAAGCCCACACAAAAAATGAATATCTTACTCATCAGCGGCAGCCGCTCGGGGGGGCGGGCTATTCAAGCGCAACTATCACAAAGTGATGTACATCTGGCTGTCTGGCAATTTATGAGCCTGGAGGATGCCCAGTCGTTTTCGAGTCAGGACAACGGGCTCATTCACATGGGGATCCTTGATCTTTGCTGTTTTAGTGATAATGGACATGACCCCAAATCTGCTTTTCTGCGGTTCAAAAAGCGTCTGGTGACCACCCCTATCATCGTTATTACCGATCGGGATGATGAAGACCTGATACATTTTTCCATGCAGGAAGGCGCCGCCTATAGCGTTTCTTTCTGGCAGATAAAAAGCGATCCGCATCACCTTATGAACCTGATCAATACGTCACTCATCCACTTGAGTATGAATGACGAAATCCGCAAGGATGAGGATAACGCGCTTCACGCCAGCGCCATTAAATACAATTGGTTGTTAGAACATCTCAACGCCAGCAAAGCGCGTTTTGATCTTCTTAAAAAAGTGAACGGATCAGACACTATGGCTTTGAAGTTTTATACTTCTTCAGAATATTGAGAAGATTGGTCAAAACGGGCATGACTTCACGGCGAAAGCTTTCTCGTTGCGTGCCACCAATATTCTTGGCGACATGCTCAATAGTTGCGCGCACTTTCGTCTCCAGCGCCTCGAGCGAGTATTCCGCCTGCAAAAATGTATTGTTGGTGGTACGCAGGCGATCAGTCAGCACCGTGACCAGTGTCTGAAAAGTACCATCGGTACGCCGCAAACCTTCAGCAAAATCGCTGGAGGTCACCTGCAGCAAAACACTTTCTTCAAGCACGATCGCATTGGCAGAGCGCGGCTCTTGCGTGATCAAGGCCATTTCACCCACGATATCGCCTGGCCCTAAATCTGCGAGCACGACTTTATTTCCGACAACATCGCGGATGTTCACTTCGACCCGGCCACGCTCGATAATATAAGCGGTGGTGCCATTTTCGCCTTGGGTCATCAGGATATGACCCGGAAAATACGTGGCGCGTTTATAAATACGTGCTGCCGGCATAGCGAACTATCCCTCCCCAGGGTATGCATCGTCGCTTCTAGTCTATCCTGATACCCGCAGGCCTACAATGTCAGCGTGACCTGCACCCCATCCTGACCTTCCATCCGAGCATACCTGAGGATTTTTCAGGCAAGTCTTTTAACGCGAATGTGTAACATGTTTGTGCTACAGCGCAGAAGAATGAAGCCTTTAGTTTCAGGGAGTTTTTTAATATCAAACGCTTAGATAAGCATTGGTAGCGAGGGAGGGATTTGAACCCCCGACCAAAGGATTATGATTCCTCTGCTCTACCACTGAGCTACCCCGCCACAGGGTGGTGGATTTATGCCTTGGCTGGGAAAAAGAGTCAATTGACATTCATTTATTTTCATAATATATTAGGCTTGCTCATTTTTAGTCAAAGAGAAAAACGTGTTGCCTGTCATTGGCTTATTCAAACAAATCTTTAATACGCAAGCGGTGGCTCCCCCGCCGCGGGTCATGGTATTTAACAAAGATATGGCCGCCCGGGGCGATCTGCATGGCTATCTGGGTATTGGCCGCAATATCGCCGCGCTGACGCAAGGTGAATTTACGCATCTGACGGCGCCGGAATTGGAAACGCTTTATCCTGAACTGCCCTATGCGCAACGCTTTGAGGCCTATTGCCAGCAGCACGGCACACCCGACATTCTTTTAAGCCGTGACGCCTGGGCGGACTATAATCTCAAGCAAGTGCCTTTGCAGATTTCGCGTAACAATGAAACCGTGCGGCGTGAATTCAAGGTCAAATCGTGCCTTGGCCTGGTGCCGCATCACCTGACAGCGGAGACGCTGCAATCGCACGGCGCCGCGTTTCGGCAAAAGCACCCCCAGGTAACGGGCGAACTGGTCGCCTATTTGATGACCAATCCGGCAGATCTGGACGCCACCGGCAAGAACCTGCTTGCCAAGGCGAAACACCATGGCCGGCTGACTTTTTTTATCTGTTCGTATCACAGTACCCCGGCCGGTCATCCGGCGGGCTTGGCGGAGAAAATGCAGGCTCTGGCGCAAGAATGGGGAATGGCAGATAAAATCACCATTGAAATATTCGACTACGCCGAAGCGGTAAAAAAGCCGCCGGTTTACAATCCGTACCTGGGGCTGTTGCAAGAGGCAGATTACCTGGTTTTGGGTTGTGGCTCGACCTCGATGCTTTCCGAGGCCCTGTTTACCGGCAAAACGATTTACAGCGACGATGGCGGTATTATTCCGCTGCACACGGCATTGCGGCGCAAGGGATTTATCAAACCCCTGCACAAAGACCCCGACGCGCCTTTCAAGACGCAAAGAATACAGCCGGTCGACGCCACGCAGAAGATTGCCGCCGCGATCGTGCGGCATTACAATAAAAAGAAAATGCGTTAAGAAACTGTTTTTTAAGTATCTTCTTCGCCGTCGTCAAAAATAACGGCTTTGAGGTCATCGCGGATGTCGTCAATACAAAGCGCCGCCAAAGCCAGGTGGTATTCGCTGTCGGCAATGTGGACCCAGTCGACATAGTTGTCTTCATCTATCGTCATCACAACGACCGACTTCACTTTGTTTTGACGGGAAAATTTGGCCAGGTCGCGCAAAAACTTGGGGATACCCCCTTCGCTTTCGAATTGCACCTTGTTGAGAATGGTGCCTTCTTTGAAATTGACCGTGATGACGGCGCTTTTTTCGCCTGTCGGATCCTGATCGGTGGGCGGCGGGGGCGGCAGGCTGTCGTCGGTCATGGCAAGCGCTCCAGAAAGGGGGGTGATATCTCTATTGTAGATGACTTAGCCCTGTTTTCCGCAAAAAATTGCTAAAGTAATAAAATTACACTGCATCCTGTTGATTTGAATATAATTTGTCGTTGAGAGAGAAAAATGATAGTTTTCTGACTGTTTTTCGTTTTGTCTTGGGTTTTATATGCCTCACCCCGCGCTCACCCCCCTTTTCGGCACCCGTTGCCGCACGGAAGGCTTTGCCCGCAAAGACCCGTTGGTGGGCCGGGCGCAATATCTCTATTACGAGGCCTATCGCGACCACCCCCAGGCCGACAGCTGGACGGTGCGGCAATATGTGGTGACCGAAAGCAGCCAGGACGGCAAGTCGTATATCACCACCGGTATACTCGACCATCGCCTGCCCTTTGCCAGGGCCCTGGCCCTTCTGGCACGGCACGAGGGCGAAAACCACAAGCAGCCGACATTGTATAGCCCCCTCTTCCCCAACGCGGCGGCCCTGCGTTTTAACCATTTCCGCGCTTTTGCCGAGCGTGAAGGCTATGTTTTCGATATCGACGGCAAGCCTCACGCCCGCCCCGGCCCCGGTCTGGTGCCGGAAGGCGCCACGTTTGACCAGGCAGCCCTTGATGCCGCTGATCGTCATCTGGAACGCCCGCTTGAAGAATTCGGCCCCGTGCCGCTGGCCCGGCGCTTGCCCGACACGCTGTTTCTTTTTGATGCCTTTAATCGCCGCGCAATTGGCAAGCAGCAGGGCAGCGAATTAGCCGGTTTGCGCGTGCTGAACCTGATGGATGGTTTTGTCGGCCGGATTGACAAAATGAATGCGGCACTGGCGGCCTATGCAGCGGCCCACCTGTCACCTGCCGCCCCCGTCCACATCGCCACTGCTGAAAAAGAACTGGTCCAGGCGCGCAACCAGCTGCGCCAGATTGCCGCCTATGGCATGGACGTCAGCGCCTTTGAGAAAATGGCCGATGAATGCGGCATCGTCATTCAGGTGATGCACGCGCAAGGCATCTACGATCAGCTGCGCCGCAGCCCTGCGCAATTCGACGACCTTGAAGCTCAATTCAAAAAATGCGCCAACCAAGCCATGGCGCTCTACACTGATCTGGCCAAAAAGCTACCCCAGCCGCCCAAGGGCGACGAAGGCTATGTGGCTTTGCAGGAAATGATCATTCAGGGCGGCGCGCCGGTATTGCCCGGCACCATCGCCACCTTTGTGACGCGTTACCGGCAACAGCGCAATTTGATGATTGCGCCGGCCAAGGCAGCACCGCCGCCAAAACTATGACAGGTATTGGGCGCGCAGCCCCAGCATATGGCAGATCGCCTGGGCAAGCTCGGCGCGATTAAGCGTGTAGAAATGAAAATCGCGCACGCCGTTATCGTATAAAACGCGGCATTGCTCGGCCGCCACCGTCGCTGCCACCAATTGCCTTGTTTGCGGTTGATCATCCAGCCCGTTAAACAGCGTCTGCATCCACCCAGGTACTTGGGCGCCACACATCTTGGCAAATTCGACGGCACGGGCAAAATTACTGATCGGCAGAATCCCCGGCAGGATAGGGACGGTAATACCTGCATCGGCGGCGCGGTCACGGAAACGCAAAAACGTTGCGGGCTCCATAAAAAACTGGGTGATCACCCGGTCGGCCCCGTTATCGACTTTGCGCTTGAGGTTATCGAGATCCGCCTCGGCGCTCGCAGCCTCTGGGTGCATTTCAGGATAACCCGCCACGCTGATTTCAAAAGGCGCCACTTCTTTGAGCAAGCGCACCAGATCACTGGCATAGGGCACTTCGCCCGAAACGGCACCGCCATGCTTTTGCCGGTCACCGCGCAGGGCCACGATGTGGCGCACACCGGCCTGCCAATAGGCCTCGGCGATTTCGGTTAGCTCGGCCCGGCTGGTATCAATGCAAGTCAGGTGGGCGGCGACATCAAGCCCGGCACGCTCGCGAATATGGGTGACAATTTCATGGGTACGCGCCCGCGTCGATCCACCCGCGCCGTAAGTGACCGAAACAAATTTGGGCTTGAGCGGGCCTAGCAAAGCCAACGACTCCCACAGCGCCTCTTCCATCTTTTCGGTTTTTGGCGGGAAAAATTCAAAGCTGACGTTGATATCGCAGGCATCGGGGGCAATAACGGGCAGCGACATTTCGTGACGGGGCGACATAACCAGGCTCACTTTGGGTAATCGGTAAACTAAGGCCGCTATTCTAGCGTCTTTTTGCGCCGCGTCAACGCGTTCGCCCGGCTTGAAATACAAGCGGAAAGACCCGATACTTATTAGCAATGCATCATCTATATAGAGGGGATTACCACCATGGCCGACCTGTTTGACAACCCGCTGGGTACCGATGGCTTTGAGTTTGTCGAATATTGCCACCACGAACCCGAAAGGCTGAAAGACCTTTTCCGTCAGTTAGGCTTCACCCATACCGCCAACCACAAATCGAAAAAAGTCACCTTGTGGCAACAGGGCAAGATCAATTTCATCCTCAACGAAGAACCCGAAGCCATGGCCTTCGCAGCCGAGCGTGGCGGCGGGGGTGCCAATGCCATGGCCTTCCGTGTCAAGGACGCCAAGCGTGCCTATGACGTAGCCCTGTCCAAAGGTGCCAAGCCCTATGTCACCAAACAGGGGCGCGGCGAGATGGAGATCCCCGCCATTCAGGGTATTGGCGGATCGGCTCTTTATCTGGTGGATCGCTTTGGTGATAAGGGCAGCATTTACGAAGTCGATTTTGATTTTAACGGTGACAAGCCATCCAACCGCGCCGGCCTTACCTATGTCGACCACCTGACGCATAACGTTAAGCGTGGCCAGATGGAGACCTGGGCCAATTTCTACACCGATATCTTTAACTTCCGCGAAGTGCGGTACTTTGATATCGAAGGTAAGTTGACGGGCCTGAAGTCAAAGGCAATGACCAGCCCCTGCGGTAAAATCCGCATCCCAATCAATGAATCTTCCGACGATAAATCGCAGATCGAGGAATTCATCAAACGCTATAACGGCGAAGGTATTCAACATATCGCCCTGGGTACTGATGATATCTACAAAACGGTTGAAGGCCTGAATGGTACCGGTCTGGGCTTCCAGGAAACCATCGAGACCTATTACGAGAAAATCGACACGCGCCTCGGCGACCACGGCGAAGATGTGGCACAGATGAAAGACCTCAATATCCTCATCGACGGTGCCCCCACCAAGGGGCAAGGCCTGCTGCTGCAGATCTTTACCAAGGATGCCATCGGGCCGATCTTCTTCGAGATCATTCAGCGTAAAGGCAACGAAGGCTTTGGCGAGGGCAATTTCCAGGCACTCTTCGAAGCTTTGGAAGAAGACCAGATCCGTCGCGGCGTTTTGAAATAAGGAGAGCGCCGATGGGCAAAGACTGGATCAGATTTCCCCGCAG
>JAIXUW010000020.1 GCA_027483355.1 Alphaproteobacteria bacterium | reverse complement strand
CGCGGCCAGCGGATGGCGCGGATGGGTATCGGGCTGGTACACCGACACGCGACGCATGGACATTTCTTGCGACACAAAGGGAATCATTAGCGATTGCCCCGCCGCCAGCGTCACCCGCGCCGGGAAGCGAAACAATACCTGCGTTGTCGCCTCGGCCGAGGCCGCTGCATTGGCGGATACCGCGACGTTCTCCATGTCACCGGCAAAGTCGGCGCTGGCCATCTCGGCACTGGCAAAAGAATCCATCGCGACCCCGCTGCGCGCCAACATCTGAGGCGCGGGCGCACCCGGCATGGCAGGTGCGGCTTTCATCATTGCCCGTGGGGATGACGCTTCGAGCCTATCGGCGGTTCCCGCTGTGCCGGTATCTACGCGCGGCATCACGCGTCCCAAAACTTCAACCGGCACTTCCGGGCGATCAACGTAATAAGATTGATAGAGCTGCTGGCGGAAGGTAACCGGATTGCCCGATACCAAGGTCAGATCAACATTGTTCCAATCGCTGGCGGTCATATTCTCGACCACGGCCCAGCCTTGCAGAAAGCCTGCATCCGCCCCTTCGGTCTCGGCTGCGGGCAGCACCAAACGATAGGCCGCTTTCCACAGCGGTGCATCAACGACATAAGCAAGCCGCACTTTGCGGCGCCCCTCGCCCAGCAAGGACAGGGTCAAATCACGTTGTGACGCGGTCGCATTCTCGCGCACCGCCTTCAGCGCATTGGTGATATCGGTTTTGATCGCCGCATCATCAAACTGCAAGGATTGCGCATCATCCAACCACAGGCGCTGCAATCCCGTCTCGGTCATCAGGGTCAGGCGATAGCGGATTTCCTGTAGGCCATCACCCGTCACACGCGGCTCGGGCGTGACGCGGACCAGTTGGCCCTTGATCACGCGTCCTTCAACAGTCACCGTGACACCGGCGCCCTGATAGGCATTGAGAAGTAACACGGGGTCATCCAGATCGTTCTGTTTGAAGGGCAGATCGCGAAAAGCCTCGGCCAGTGGTTGCCGGCCTGGCAGCGTCACGCCCCCCAGACTACCCTTGGTATCAAAGACGATCAGGCTTTTCATCACATCGTCAATCTGGTCGAGACGCAGCGACAAAAGGACATCTTGCGCGCCATCAATCGTCAGCGCATGTTCGATATGGGCAAGACCGGCGGTGGACAAGACCACGCGATCCACCGGTAGGGCGGCGGGTTTATTCTGTGCCTGGACCAGCGTCGGCAGCACCGCCACCACCGCCATCATCACCAAAAATACAACGCGCATGAAATCACCTTTCAATATACGGCAGCGGGGTCAACCCCGTTCAGCCTAGCCGTTAAAAGGTTTAGACCTGGTAAAGGGTATAAATGATAAGGCCGCAGCCCAGAAACACCCGGTAAATGGCAAAAGGCATCAGCCCATAGCGCGATAACCATCGGATCATAAAGTGAATAGCGCCTAAACCCGCGATGAATGCCACCGCCAGACCCAGCCCCGCATCCAGCCATAAATCGCCGTCGCTTTTTTCCAGAAGCTCTAAAAAGCCCAGCGTGCCGGCACCCGCAATCGCCGGAATGCCCAGCAGAAATGAAAAACGCGCCGCATCAACCCGCTCAAACGACAGAAGGCGCGCCATTGTCATGGTGACACCGGACCGGCTGGTGCCGGGGATAAGGGCGAAGACCTGCGCACAGCCGATCAACAGCGCATGGCGCAAGCGCAAGTCATCTATCTTCTTGGTGCGCGGCATAAAATAATCGGCCAGACCCATCACAATGCCAAAAAACAACGTGGTGACGATGATGATACCAATGTGGCGGAGATCAAGATCGATCACATGCAGCGTATATCCGACGAGGACCGCCGGGATCGAGGCAAGTGCGATAAAAATGCCCAGTCGCCGCGGCACGGCCAAAGCCGGGTCACGCCAGAGAATAACGGCACGGATCATCGCCATCACATCGGCCCGGTAATAAACCAGAACTGCCAGCAACGTGCCCACATGCAGGGCCACATCCATCACCAGGCCTTGGTCGGCGGCTTCCAGCAATTGTGGCGCTAAAGCCAGATGCCCGCTCGAACTGATCGGCAGGAATTCGGTCAGGCCTTGAATAAAAGCCAGCAAGATGACATAGGCGGCGCTCATGTCTGAATTGAGCGCTTTTTCAAGACTGAAATCAAGAAATTTATGCGCGATTACAATTCGTTAGCGTTAAACTTGCCAGATCTGCGCCAAATTGTGATAGGATAGCGACCTATAATCGCTGACCCTGGTACAGGAGATTGTCATGACCGTCACGACCGTAAAAACGCCCCGTCCTACCTGGCGCCGTCTGGCCGTCTGGGCTGTTTTATCGCTCGGCCTCGGCATTGGCTTTGCCGCCGCCAGCGGCTATGTCATCAGCGATTTCGTGACCGTTCAACAAGAAGGTGCCGAGAACGTCTACCTGGTCAGCGTGCCCGCCGAAGAGGAAATGTTGCGCAGCCTTTCAGCCGAATTGATGCAAGGCGAAGAGAGTGACGCGATTACGCTGAGCGATATCGCCCCCGCCGCCGGCGAGCCTTTGGGTAGCCTCAACCCCTGAGCTATATTTAAGCCGTTGAACAGGCTCTGTTTTAAATATAAGCCCGTTCACTCTTCGGTGTTTACGTAACCTTAATGCTCATTTGCTATTGTTACCTTGGCGATCCGTTCAAGGGGACAACCGGCATGGCTTCAATCCGCAGAATTCTGAGTATTTTCAGCCGCGAAACCAACCGCCCGGTCATGCCGTTGCGCAGCGCCGAAGATCTGATCGCCTTTGTCCAGCAAGGCCAAGACCCCCACGCGATCGACCTGGCCCTGCAACAGGCAGGACGGGCACCTTTCTGGCCGCAAGATCCGCGTATGAGCCAATTTTACCAGGCAGCGCAGGCCGATCGTCATCTGGCGGCCCGGCTGAAAGCGGTGGCGGATCTGGGTATCGTGGCACGGCGTCATCGGCTCGCACACCTGCAAATGGCACCCGACCCCCTGACCGAGGCACATCTGCCGCAGCGCTATGATGCCTATGTGCATCTGGTGGCGGTCGATGCCGCGCTGCCCGAAAGAACCCGCAGCTTTTTACGGCGGATGCGGCAACCGCAAAGCGCGCGCATCATGGGCAACACGGTGGCACGCGATATCCTCAGCGCTTTCGGCGGTGACATCAGCCGCGCCATCGCATCCGGTGACACGCCCGAACGCGCACTTCGTGTGCTGTTGGCCGAACAAATGGGTGATGTTTTGCGGGCTTGGCTGCGCACCGCCAGTGGGGGCGCGCTGGGCGCCCGCCTGGATGCGGCCATCCAAAACAGTGTCGCAACGCCAGCACATTTCGCCAAGTTACGGGTAGAAATCGCCGCCTCGACCCAGCTTGGAAGTGCCGGGCGCAGCGGGGGCATGGCGATGGTCGATATCGTCGATCGCTTGCTACAACATATCGAAGCCGCTGTCATCGAACCTTTGTTTGTCTGCCGTGACGACCGCACCCTTATTCAGCGTGGCTTTGGTGAGCGTCGTCACATCAGCCGCCATGTTATATACCTTGATGACGCGATGACGGCACAGTTCGATCAACTGAATGATTTGTTCAACCAGACCGGTCAAGCCGCCGGTGAAAACGTAACGACCGCCGCGGCCGATGACAGCGCCCAGACGGCAGGTCTCGCGATGGTGACGGCAGAGACGGCCACCCTACAGCTGATCGATTGCCAGCACCCGTCGGAAGCCCTGGCCGAGATGGCGATCTTCGCCCGCGTCCATGGCCAGCACAGCGGCAATAAAGGCTTGCGGCACTATTGGCAACGACACGAAGATGCCGGTATTCCCAGTCGCATTGGCGCACAGATGGGCCTGGCCTTGGGCGATTTGCAAAATCTCTACGAACACCTGACCCGGCGCGATATCTATGACATGGTGCCGGACGTGCGCCGCCTGCAAGACCGCCTGCTGGCACGCACGATCACCGCGCCCGCTACCACGCCGGCCGATGGCAACGACAGCGCCTGAGGATTTTTATTTCAGATAGTCGCGCGCCAGAATTTCGGCGACCTGCACCGCGTTGGTGGCAGCGCCTTTGCGTAGATTATCGGCGACACACCAGAAACTCAGGCCGTTTTCAACCGTGTCGTCTTTACGCACCCGGCTGATATAGACGGGGTCTTCGCCGGCGATTTCAACCGGCGTCACAAAGCCGTCTTCCGGATCGGGTTTGTCGATGACGACCACACCGGGAGATTTCTGCCAGACGCTCCGCGCCTTGGCAGGCGTGATTGGCTCTGCAAATTCAACGTTTACCGCTTCGGAATGGCCCACAAAGACAGGCACCCGCACGCAGGTCGCCTGGACATTTATCTTTGCCCCCATGATCTTGTCGGTCTCGACGCGCATCTTCCATTCTTCTTTGGTGGCGCCGTCATCCATGAAGATATCAATCTGCGGAATGACGTTAAAAGAAATCTGCTTGGCAAAAACTTCGCGCGGGACGTTTTGCAGGGTGCCGAACAAGGCGCGGGTCTGGTTGAACAATTCGTCCATACCTTCTTTACCCGCGCCCGAGACGGATTGATAGGTCGCCACCACCACGCGTTTGATCGTCGCCAGATCGTGCAGAGGTTTTAGAGCCACCACCAGTTGAATGGTCGAGCAATTCGGGTTGGCGATGATGCCTTTCTTGGTGTAGCCGGCGATCGCTTGCGCGTTCACCTCGGGCACCACCAGCGGCACCTCTGCATCCATACGGTAATGTGATGAATTGTCGATGACCACCGCCCCCGCCGCCACCGCGCGCGGGACGAATTCGGCGGTGACCTTGCCACCGGCTGACGCCAGCACAATATGCGTGCCGGCAAAGTCATAGGTGGCGAGATCCTGTACCTTCAAAACCTTGTCTTCGCCAAAAGAAACTTCACCGCCGGCGGAGCGGGCGGAGGCCAGAGCCACCACTTCGCTTGCAGGAAATTCACGCTCAGCCAAGACTTTCAGCATTTCGCGACCCACGTTGCCGGTAGCGCCGACAACAGCGACTTTATAAGACATCTTCAGTTTCCTTGTTTTTGCAATCGCGTTATCTATCGACCAGGACGTGATAATAGATGTAATCACCGCCCGCGCCGTTTTGCACACAGGCATAGGACTGCGGTTTTTTATGATCAAGCCAGGCGTTAAAACTATGTTTACCCTCGGCGCGGGAGAAGCTTTCAGGGCCCGCCGCACCGCCCGATTGCACAGGTGTTCCTTCGGCGGTACCGGTAAAATCAATCACCTGGGGCTCTATCAACGGCGTATCGGGAAGAGCCAGCCCGCGTAAAATCTGCGTGCAGGCATCTAGGCTTAAGTGATCGAGATAAGCAAAAACGTCTTTACCGCGCGGACCGTCAGAGCCCACGCCGCCGATAAACCAGCCGGTTTGGCCATCCGGACCGTTGGGCGCTGTTTTAAAACGCCAGGCGCTGTTGGCGCCGATCCCGGCGGGCGGGTCTTGCACCGCGGTCTGGCCGCCCATCGCACTAAAAACGCCCGAGGCGGTTGCGTCCGCCGGATCAAAATTCAAGGCCTCGGCGGCCACGCCATCGGCAATCATGCGGCGTACCGTCGTGCGCAGGGTCGCCGGGTATTGGGTTATTTGTGCGGCCGACATCAAGTCTTTTTCCTGCTGCAAGGCGCCGGTGCTGCCGGTATTGATCACCACATAGCAAAGCGCACCAAAAAACAGGCAGGCAACCGCCACCAGGATAAAGGCATTGCCATTTTCAGTGGCAGATAAAGGCTTTGGAGGCATGGGCAAAGACGGACACGACCTTGAGGGCAAGCAAAGCTGCAAGGTCATACCTTAGAGAATTTTGTCGGTTTGCGCAAATAGGCAGCCAACCTCCGCCGCGCAGTATTATTGAAATAGGCAACCCCTTCGAAAAGCACAGCAGATCAGCTAGCATATGGACATGACCCATCACCCCGACATGGCCAGCAACCGTCCCGCCTCTCCCGGTCCGCTCAGCGGTTTGCGAGTCTTGGACCTGACGCGGGTTTTGGCGGGGCCAGGCGCCACCATGATGCTGGGTGATCTGGGGGCCGAGGTCATTAAAATTGAAAAACCCGGTGCCGGCGACGATACGCGCGGCTGGGGCCCACCCTTTTTGCAAGACGCGGCGGGCCAGGATACCAGCGAGAGCGCCTATTATATCTGCGCCAACCGCAATAAGAAATCGGTGACGATTGATTTTCATCAACCCGAAGGCCTGGCCCTTTTAAAAGACCTGATCGCTAAAGCCGATATTTTGGTCGAGAATTACAAAACCGGTGGGCTTGATAAATATGGCCTTGGCTATGATCAATTGCGCGAAGTCTTCCCACGGCTGATTTATTGTTCAATCACCGGTTTTGGCCACAGTGGCCCTTATAAAAACCGCCCCGGCTACGATTATATGATTCAGGCGATGGGCGGCATCATGAGCCTGACCGGTCCTGCCGAAGGTGCCCCGCATAAAATGGCGATTGCCTATGCCGACGTGATGACGGGCATGAATGCGACCACCGCCATTCTGGCCGCCCTCTATCACCGCGAAAAAACCGGTCAGGGCCAGTTTATTGATGTGGCGTTATTGGACACGCAAGTGGCCGCTCTTTGGAACATCGGCCAAAGCTATCTGCTGTCAGGCACTGAACCGCAGCGCATGGGTAATGCACATGCCACCATCGTCCCCTATGAAGCTTTCAAAGCCGCCGACGGCTGGCTGGTACTGGCGGTCGGCAATGACCGCCAATTTGCCGATTTCTGCAGCGTTGCCGGGCGGCCGGATCTCGCCAGCGACCCGCGCTTTATCCGCAACGCCGACCGCGTGCGCCACCGCGATGTTCTGGTGCCCATTATCCGCGACCTGATCGCCAGCCGCCCACGCGATGTCTGGCTCGCCGATTTGGAAAAACACAACGTGCCCTGCGGCCCCGTCAATACGCTGCCGCAGATTTTCGCCGATCCGCAAGCAACCGCCCGCGGTATGGTGTTTGATATGCCCCACCCCGCCAGCCCCACGCCGGTCCAAATGCTTGCTAATCCGTTGAAGTTTTCCGCGACGCCGGTCAGTTACCGTCATGCGCCGCCGACACTGGGGCAGGACACTGACGCTGTTTTAGAAGACCTTGGTATCTCTGCCGCACAGCGCCAGACTTGGCGCGATAAAAAGATTATTTAAGAGGT
>JAIXUW010000318.1 GCA_027483355.1 Alphaproteobacteria bacterium | reverse complement strand
CAGGATGGAACTTTTCGCCCGCTCGTGCATTGGCCCCTTTGCAAGATCATCCAACCGGAGGACGCCATGGCCACACGTAAAAAAGCTGCCCCTAAAAAGAAAGCCGTTCAGAAAAAAGCCGCTGCTCACAAAGCCGCCCCCCGCAAAAAAGCGGTAGCTCAAAAAGCAATCGCCAAAAAAACCCTTAAGAAAAAAGCGGCCGCCAAAAAGAAAATCGCGCAAAAGGCGCCTGCAAAAAAGGCCAGCGCCAAGAAAGCCGCGACCCGTAAGCCTACGGTCAAGCAGGTCGTCAAAAAGGCCGCCACCCAAAAGGTCATCAAGAAAAAAGCGGCCGTAAAAAAAGCGGCGGCCCGCCCCGCTACCCCGCACAAGGTAAGCAAGGCGGCAGCCACCCAGGCGCGTCAGAAAACGTTTACGGCGATGAAAAAAGCCAAACGTATGGCTGACAAGGTCCGCGAAGATGATGTATATGGCGGCGGCGCGTCTTTTTCCGCCCAGGCCAGTCATCCGACCGCGGCAAGCGAAGCCCATACGTCACAGCCTATCCATGGTGATCAGACGCACGACGAGAGCGCGCGTATCGAGCAGTTGGCCCACAATAAAAATATTCAAGGTCATATGGCAGCGCAAAACCGCGCCCATCAGGGCAGGCGTGATAATCAATAAAGCCTATGTATAGACGAGCAGCGGGAACCTTTCTCGCTGTTACTCCCCTTGATCAGTGATGAGAATGCACGGCACCATTCGCAGATTAACGCTCGTTTTCGTTTTTGCCTGTGGGTTGCTCACGATGGTTAGCTGCCGCAGCACCGAGGCGGCACGTGCCTTTCCGCAAACCCCCAGCTATGCCATCGCGCAGAGCGATAAAACATTACTGGGTGATAATCTGGCAGCCGATGTGGCGGCGAACCCGGGCATGTCAGGTTTTCGCGTGTTGAAAAGCGGCAGTCAGGCCTATGCCGCACGCTTGGGGCTTATTCAAGCCGCCCAAAAAACCCTCGATTTACAATACTACACCATGCATGACGATATGACGTCGAACCTCTTGCTGGAAGCGGTGGTGCGGGCGGCACAGCGGGGCGTGCGCGTGCGGCTTCTGCTGGACGGCGTCCACGTCGATGATGTTGAAGAGACGCTCTCTATTTTAGATGAATTTAAAAACATTCATATCCGGGTGTTTAATCCCTTTGCCACCCGTGATGATGGGCTGGGCGGCCGCATCATCAAGACGCTGACCGATATCGAAAGCATCAATTATCGCATGCATAACAAAGCGCTGATTGCTGATAACCAGATGGCGATTATTGGCGGTCGTAATCTGGGCGATGAATATTTCGAAGAGAATACGGATGTGGCTTTTCGTGATATTGATATTCTGGCCGCAGGCCCGGTGACTGATAAATTATCGCAAAGTTTTGATCAATACTGGAATAATGAACAGTCGCAGCCCATCGGTCGCTTGCGCCAGCCTGACTATGATCCGGACAAGCGCGCCGCTCTCCGCCAAGAGATGGCGGCTGCCTGGGCCAAAGCGCAAGCGCAGCCCGAAAGCCCCTTGATCCGTGGCCAGCAGTTTTCCAAGCGCCTTAAGGCCGATGATGTGCGTTTGATCTGGGCAGTGGCCGATGTGCTGGCGGATGCGCCCGAAAAAGTTGCACGCGATGCCGATAAAAATAGCAGCCCCCCACTCAATCATTTACGCACGCTGCTCGACAAGGCCGAGTACGAGTTTATTGCGGTATCGCCTTATTTCGTGCCGCAGCAGACGGGGGTTGATTATCTCATCGGTCTGCTTAATCGCGGGTTGAAGGTGCGGATCGTCACGAATTCACTGGCCGCAACCGACATGGTGATCGTCCACACCGGTTATCGCCGTTACCGCGAAGATCTGGTGCGGGCGGGGGTAGAACTGTATGAGCTAAAGCCTATCGGCGGGGAGCGCCCCCGGCAGCGTTTATTGGGCACTTCCGCGCCGGCCACCGCCAGCTTGCATGCCAAGGCCTATATCGTTGATGGCCGCGATGTCATGATCGGATCATTCAACCTCGATCCGCGCTCGGCCCGGCTCAACACCGAAGTGTCACTGGTGATTCACAGCCCTGCTATCGCAGAACAGCTGATGGAGATGTTCAATGAGGTTACCTCGTCCCAGAACAGTTACCGTGTCGTGTCCGATGAAGATAATGGTCT
Organism: Alphaproteobacteria bacterium; assembly: GCA_027483355.1. Classification (GTDB taxonomy): domain Bacteria; phylum Pseudomonadota; class Alphaproteobacteria; order Micavibrionales; family UBA2020; genus JAEXMB01. Next base: position 3,136 of record JAIXUW010000318.1, on the reverse strand, counting down.
GGTGTGGCAGGCTCTTGATGAAAAGAAACAGGTGGTCGAAAAGAGGCGCGAGCCGGATGCGGGATTCTGGCGCAGTCTGCAGATGCACCTGATGTCCGTCCTGCCGATAGAGGACAGTTTGTAATTAAAGCGGCGTGCCCAGCATCTGTTGGGCTTTAACGCGGACAGCATTGATCTTGTCTTGCAAAGCCGCATCGCGCTGTTGACTAACAAATTGCTGCAGTACCTGCGACGACAGGATGTGCAGGGCGAAAATTTCCGCACGTTCTTCGTGCGCGAAGCTTTTACCGTAGCCATTAATAAAACCGGCGCCGCCGCTGCCCAGCTGGGTTTGCCCCGCGGTCGGGCCATAGCTGTTATCATAGCCGGTAAAGCGGCTGTCCCATGCCGTGTCATTGAGGCCGCCGTTCTGCATCTCCGCCATATGGAATAATTCATGCACGAGTGTATAGGCAAAGCGTGAACGCGCCGGATCTGCGCCTGTCGCCAGCATGAGCAGCTGAATAGGGGGCACGGGTATGCCGCCAATCGCGCGATCACCGGCACGGGTCTCGCTGCATAATAACAGATATTTCATGTTGATTTTGGGCCAGGCCACGGCCGGTATTTTTTTCAAAGCGGCAATGGCGACAGTGGCTGCCTCTTGCACCTGGCTGACATTCAAACCGCCGCAGGTATAACGCCCATTGCCTGGCTGTACGGTTTCACTGACATAAGCAATACGCAGTCCTTGGCTTTCCAGCGTGGGAGCGGGATAGAGTTTGAGACCTGGAATATAAGTCTCCTCGGCAGCTTTGATTTCATCCGGTGTTTGCGCCTGGGCGGGCAGCGGGGCCAGGCATGTACTGATGAAAAAAAGAGCCCCGAAGATGGCAGCACGTTTGAGCATTTTTCCCCCGTTAAAACCGCGTGTTAAACCGACGCGGCTTAAGATTAGCGGCAAAGATTTAGGGAAGGATTAAAGGACAGTCGTACCAAAAAGCGCCCTCACGCTGGCGTCATCTGCTTTACCGTCACTGCGGATAAAGTGGTGGACACAACAGGGATTGAACCTGTGACCCCTACCATGTCAAGATAGTGCTCTACCGCTGAGCTATGTGTCCATAAGGGTGGAGTGTTTGGTACCACACCCCGGTTGGATTCGGCAAGTGTACATATAAACATTTTAAATCAAAAACTTAGCCTCTATTAAGTACCCATAAAGTCTTCCTTAAGCTTTCGGCTGTATTTTTCTATTATGACAAAAATTGTTTCGCGTTTGTCCGTTGATGCTGATCTGGCTGCCGTTATTGAGCAGGGCAAGCGTCTGCGCGACGATTTTCGCCGGGCAGTTCTCAGTTTACGCAACGATCCTTTCCACTATGGCTGGTGCCGTACCGATCATAAATCTGGGCAAAGACTCCGCCGTCAATTTCGCGATGACGATTACGTTTTTGACGAGCCATATGCAACGCGGACCCGCGCGATGCTGGACAAGCTGGGCTTGCCGATGCCCAAGGCCGGACAAGTCTTCCGCGGCACCAATCATGATATGATTTTTCTGAACAGTCACGGGGTGGTCGTGCGGATTGGTCCCACGGATGTAGAAGACCTCGCCAACCCCGCCATAGTACAGCCACTCGGTTGGCTTGAAGACCGCGAGAAGATGATCAACCACGGGGGGCAGCCGGTTCCCTTCTCGGTTGTTATTTATCCGGGTATCGAGTTGAATCGGCATTTTTATGATGCGCATGGCTTAGAAGGCGATTGTTATTCTTTCATGCGGAGAAGCGAACAGGCCACGGGAGATATCGGCGTGGATAACCAAGGCATTGTTCATGTAGCCGACGAAGACGGCACTAGCAAAACTATGCGTGTCTTGCTGGATTCGGATAACGTTTATAACCGCAGCTCATATTTTCTAGCACGGCGGCGTCAGGATGCCGCTGATTTGCTTGGGACAACGCTGATTGCTGCCGGGGCCAGGCGTGATGCGGTCATTGATAATGTCTTACGCCATGTCTTCAACAATGCCAGTGTTCTCTGGCATAAGGTTTTTGAAAAGCATTTGCCCCTGCGTCAGCTGTTCTGGGCGGGGCTTGATAGCCCGGATGCGGCAGCGGCGTTACCCGGTGGGCCCGGGCTTGATCATTTCTGGTCGGCGTGCGCGGCGGCGGTTAAGCGGCCCCTCAGCCTCACGGTGCCTGTCTGGCGCAGCGAGGTGGCATCAGATGGGCAGACGAAAATTTCATGTGTGCCGCTGACGGTAGATGTCACCCTGCGCCGTCCCTGGACAGGCTATCGCGCCGATCGTGAAGGCGGCTTTCATCTGCGCGATATTCTGCGTGGTATGGTCAATAGCATAGACGGGGCCACCCGTATTGTCGCCATAGAGGCCATTGCACAAAGCAGCCGTGTCGTCAAAAAGGGCCTGACGACATTGAAAAATATTTCCAGCTAAATTTTGGCCCCACGCGCGCCCAAAAGGGTGCCCCCGCTGTGGGGGAACAGCGGGGGCGGGGGATACGAAGACGCGGGGGGGAACATCCGGGGGGAAGGCGTCTCCGTGGGGGTTCTGTTTTGTGTCTTTAACCTTGGCTGGCCGCGGCGCGGGGGGTGCCGAAGCTGGCGTAGATGACGGTGTTTTCAGTATTGGCAGCCTGGGTCAGCGGGCGGGCAGGCATAAAACCCTGGCCCAGCATGCAGCGGATGCGCGCACCCACTTCTTTCAGGTGGAAGGGACGGGTGGTCAGCGGGGCCGGGGCATAATGGGGGGTGCCCACCGTATCCATGGCCACGGCTGCAAAGCCGGTGATAAAGATGACTTGCAGCATCGGGTTTTCCTGCAGCGCTTTTTGCGCCAGTACAAAGCCGTCAATGCCAGGCATGACCACGTCGATCAGCAGCACGTCATAGACTTCGCGGGCCGACAGGCGCCAGGTATCCAGGCAATTGTCGACGGCTTCAACCTGGTGACCTTGGGCCTTCAGCTGTTTGGTCAGAAAATCGGCGGTGGTGGAATTGTGTTCTGCGAGAAGAATACGTGCCATGTGTTTAACCCCTTTTTAACCGCTCCGTCTTAGGAGCCCCTGATATCTTGAGTAGACCATATTATGGCAACGTGAGCAAGTATAATTATGAAAAAATAGTTAATTTT
>JAIXUW010000069.1 GCA_027483355.1 Alphaproteobacteria bacterium | reverse complement strand
GCGGGTAACGATAGTCTGCTGGGCAGTGATGGCGTCGATACGGCTGTCTATTCGGCGAATAGCAGCGGCTTTATTATTACGCGTACCGCTGTCAATAGCTATTCTGTTCGCGATACCAATCTGAATAGCTTGGGACTCGATAATTTGACTGATGTCGAATTCGTCCAGTTCAACGATCAGACGCTGGACCTTGCGGGCCTTAATCTCACTATAGCCGGTGCTGGCTGGGGTCAGGCGGCTGCCGTGAGTGGTACATCGGGCGTCGACAGTATGAATGGTACTGCGGGTGCTGATACTCTATTGGGCCTAGAAGGCAACGATCAGCTCTTAGGTAAGTATGGCAACGATACCTTATACGGCGGTGACGGTGATGACATCCTGTGGGGTGATGATGTTGGCTCTCCCAACGTCAACGATGGTAGTGACGTCCTGTTTGGTGGTGCCGGTAATGACACCTTATGGGGTCGCGGCGGTAATGACACGCTAGAAGGTGGTGCTGGTAACGACAGTCTGCTGGGCAGTGATGGTGTCGATACTGCTGTCTATTCGGCGAACAGCAGTGGCTTTATTATTACGCGTACCGCTGCCAATAGCTATTCTGTTCGCGATACCAATTTGAATAGCTTGGGACTCGATAACTTTACTGATGTCGAATTCGTCCAGTTCAACGACCAAACGCTGGACCTTGCGGGCCTTAATCTAACTATAGTTGGTGCTGGCTGGGGTCAGGCGGCTGCCGTGATTGGTACATCGGGCGTCGACAGTATGAATGGTACTGCGGGTGCCGATACGCTCCTGGGTCTGGAAGGTAACGACCAGCTCTTGGGTAAGTATGGCAACGATACCTTATACGGCGGTGATGGTGATGACATCCTGTGGGGTGATGATGTCGGCTCTCCAAACATCAACGACGGTAGTGACGTCCTGTTCGGCGGTGCCGGTAATGACACCTTATGGGGTCGTGGCGGTAATGACACGCTAGAAGGTGGTGCTGGTAACGACAGTCTGCTGGGCAGTGATGGCGTCGATACGGCTGTGTATTCGGCGAGTAGCAGTGGTTTTATTATTACGCGTACCGCTGTCAATAGCTATTCTGTTCGCGATACCAATTTGAATAGCTTGGGACTCGATAACTTTACTGATGTCGAATTCGTCCAGTTTAACGATCAGACGCTCGAGCTCGCCAGCCTCAATCTGGTAGCAAATGGTACTGCATGGGGTAATTCTGCCCCTGTGAACGGCACAGAAAACAACGAAAGAATCGCTGGTTACGGTGGCAATGATACTATTTATGGTCTTGCCGGTAATGACACCCTGGTGGGCAATTTTGGTAACGATACACTCCATGGCGGAGACGGTGCTGATCAGTTGTGGGGCGATGTTGACGCAGCGGGTCAGACAATTGGCGGTAATGACATTATTGAAGGTGGCTATGGTAATGACAGTATCTATGGCGGTATAGGTACCGATACCGCTGTGTATAGCGTCAATAGCAATTACTTTGTGATCACCCGCACGGGTACCAATACTTACCAAGTTAACGATACCAACCTCGACAGCTTGGGTGTCGATAACCTCACGGATATCGAAAATATCCAGTTTAATGACCAGACCCTTGATCTGGGTGCCTTGAACTTAGCAAGCGGCGCCGCCTGGGGATCGGCATCGCCTGTCACGGGCACTTCAGGTAATGACTATATGGTGGGCACCGCAGGTAGCGATACCATCAGTGGCGCAGACGGTAACGATACTATTTATGGTCGTGGGGGTGATGATGGTCAACCCCCAATTTAGAGTCCAGCCGATAAGTTAGGATTTTGTGGTTGTGGTGGTCTGGATAAAGGGGCTGTAGCGATAGCGGAAGCCCCTTTATCCAGGCTTCTCGCCAAGGGCGCGGGAGGTTTATAGCCCAGAGATGAGTGCGGGCGGATGTGGTTGTAAAGATGCAGCCACTTCGCGGTCAGGACTTCAGCTTCCTTTAGCGTATAGAACGCTTCCGTTTTTAAAAACTCATCCCTGAATCTGCCGTTGAAGCTTTCGTTGTAACCGTTCTCCCACGGGCTGCCCGGTTCGATGTAGAGCGTTCTGACGCCAAGGCTGGCAAGCCACGCCTTGATCGGTTTAGATGTAAACTCCGATCCGTTGTCCGAGCGGATGTGGTCGGGAATGCCGCGCTCGATGAACAGCTGCATCAGCACGGCCATCACATCGTCAGACTTCAGGTTATAGTCCACGTGCAGGGCGAGACATTCTCGGGTGTATTCGTCCACGACTGTCAGGAAACGGATTTTTGTGCCATCGGCCAGCCTGTCGGCAACAAAGTCATATGCCCAGACATGGTTTTGCCAGCAGGGACGCAGCCGGATGAGAGAGCCGTCGTTCAAGTACAAACGACCGCGTTTCTTCTGGCGTTTAGGTACTTTGAGCGCCTCTTGCCGCCACAAACGCTCCACGCGCTTGTGGTTGACGCGCCAGCCTTCGGTGCGTAACAGCGCGGTGATGCGCTTGTATCCGTATCGTCCGTACTTGAGCGCAAGGCGCGTTATATCCTTGGTGAGATGTTCTTCGTCGGCAGCGCGTTTGACAGGTCTTCGAAACCCGCCACGGCTCTGGCTCAGTGCACGGCAGGCTTCCCTCTCCGATACGCCCAGAACCTGACGCACATGCACGACAGCCTCGCGTCTGCGCTCCGGAGAGGTCAGAACTTTCCCTTGGAAACTTCCTTCAATATCTGGTTGTCTACCGTCAGCTCGGCCACCGCACGCTTGAGCCGCATATTCTCGGCTTCAAGATCTTTCAGTCGCTTGGCTTGATCGAGCTTCATCCCGCCATATTCCTTACGCCAGCGGTAATACGTGTTGCCCGTCACGCCGATTGCACGTATCGCTTGTTCCTGCGTCTTGCCCTGCGACAGCAAAATCTCCGCTTCACGCAGCTTGCCGATAATCTGCTCCGCCGTAAAATGCTTGCGTGCCATATCCCGCACCTCCTTTGAAAAGCCCGTTATGGATAGCATTACCGTAGCTATTCCTGGACTCATTTATAGGGGGCGGGTCAG
>JAIXUW010000118.1 GCA_027483355.1 Alphaproteobacteria bacterium | reverse complement strand
GTGAAATAAGTCTGCACAAAGCGTTCATGATCGCGGAATACCGTGCGCATCTGTCCGGGCCAGCTGGCGGTAATAACCAGATTGCCCTCGGCCTCACCGGTCAATTCTTTGCCTTCGGCATCCAGCAGGGCGGGTTTGACGCCAAAGAAGGGCAAACCGGCATGGGCGGGTTTTTGCGCCGCCGCCCCCGGGAGGGTGCAAATCAGAATACCGCCGGTCTCGGTCTGCCACCAGGTGTCGACGATGGGACAGCGTTTATCGCCCACCACGTTGTAATACCAAAGCCAGGCTTCTTCGTTGATCGGCTCGCCGACCGAGCCCAGCAAGCGCAGCGAGCTGCGTTTGTATTTCTGCACCCATTGATCGCCTTCTTTCAAAAGCGCGCGAATAGCGGTGGGGGCGGTGTAGAAAATATTGACCTGGTGACGATCGACCACATCCCAGAAGCGGCCAAAATCGGGGTAATTCGGCACCCCTTCAAACACCAGACTGGTGGCGCCGTTGCACAAGGGGCCATAGACGATATAGCTATGGCCCGTCACCCAGCCCACATCAGCCGTGCACCAATAAATATCACCGTCGCGGTAATTGAAAACATAGTGATGCGTCATGGCCGCATACAGCAGATAGCCGCCGGTGGTATGCAAGACACCCTTGGGTTTGCCGGTTGAACCGGACGTGTACAAAATAAACAGCGGGTCTTCGGCGTTCATCGCTTCGCAGGGGCAATCGGTTGATTGCCGGGCGCAGATATCGTGATACCAGACGTCGCGGCCTTCTTTCATTTCAATGCCGCCACCGGTGCGGTGCAAGACGATGACGCTTTGCACATCGGGGCAAGCTTTGAGCGCTTCGTCGACATTCGCCTTCAAGGGCACTTTCTTGCCGCCCCGCAAGCCTTCATCGGCGGTGATCACCACCGTGCTTTCGCAATCGAGGATACGGTCTTTCAGCGACGACGGCGAAAAGCCGCCGAAGACGACCGAATGCACGGCGCCAATACGCGCACAGGCCAGCATGGCAAAGACCGCTTCGGGCACCATCGGCATATAAATGGTGACACGGTCGCCTTTTTTGACGCCGCGCTCTTTCAAGGCATTGGCAAGACGGCTGACCTGGTCCTTTAATTCCGCATAGGTTATGGTGGAGCTGTCACCCGCTTCGTCACCTTCGCGGATCAGCGCCACCTGTTGGGCGCGCTGGGGCAGGTGGCGGTCCACACAGTTATAGCAGGCGTTCAATTCGCCATCCGCAAACCACTTGATGCGTGCGTTGTCGGTGTAATCGACGTCTTTGATCTGCGTGGGGGTTTTGATCCAGTCCAAGCGCTTGGCCTGTTCGCCCCAAAAGGCATCCGGATTTTCAATCGATTGTGCATAGAGTTTTTTATAGGCTGCCGCGTCAATCAGCGCGTCTTTGGCAAAATCGGCGGGGACGGGGAAAACATCACTCATGATCAAAACCTCCGGATATAGAAGAATGTCCGAAAGTTTAAGGGGCGGCGGCCCCGGCGGCAAGGGCGGGTAGACCCAGATGGCTCAGGATTTTATCCGTCCGCGCTGCCACCGGCAGGACCGGGATGGTGACAACAGCATACCCCAGGCTTGCATAATCGGCGGCGAACATCTCGCCCAGCTGTTGCGCCGCAGCATCGTCTTCGGTACGGATATGGTCGTGGGCCAGAGGCAGCGGTGCCAGCACAAACACCGCACAATAGGTTATCTTACGCGCGGCGGCGATCACAGGTGCCGGGTCCATCCCTGCCAAGCGGAAATAGGCGATGCTGTCGGGCACGCCGCGGTCGAGAAAAAGTACGGCGTCTTTATCCGCGCTTTCTTGCAGGGCCAGCATCCGCGCGAAAATAGTCTCCTGCATCAGACGCACACCATCGGCCCCGCGAATAGCCGCGAGCGCGTGGCCGCCCGCCAGCTGTTCTTCAATATAGGCGCGGGCGACTTCGCCTTGCGTGGCATAGCCACGGCGGGCCAGTTCGGCAATGATCGATGTCTTGCCCGATGACGGTGCCCCGGTGATGACCACCCAGTTGGTTGTGACCGGCGCGCTCACGCAAGGCCGCAGAGTTTTAAAATCGTTTTCGCCTCGGCGGCGCTCACCGGTGACACCGAGAGGCGCGATTGCTTGACGAAAGCCATATTCTTCAGGGTCGCATGGTCTTTGATGGCGGCGAGTGTCAAGGGCGTCTTGGCGGCCTTGGGGTTTTTTACCTCGACCATGCCGAATTTGCCGGTCTCGTCGGTGGGGTCGGGGTGATAGGTGCGGTTCACCTCGACGGTGCCGACAATTTCCTTACCCTCATTCGAGTGATAGAAAAAACAGACATCACTCAGCTGCATCGCTTTCAAGTTATTGGCGGCCTGATAATTGCGCACCCCGGTCCAGCCGGTCTTTTTATCTTTTTGCATCTGCGCGAAAGAATAGGCATCGGGTTCCGATTTGATCAGCCAATAGGCCATAGACTTACTCCCTTTCCGCTTTCAGGCCGCGGCTGAGCAGTTCAGCGATAATATCGTCGAGACCGCGGCTTTCATGCAGCAATTCATAGACCGCGCGGCAGATCGGCATATCAATACCGCGCAGGGCTGCTTCCGAGGCAACGGCTTTAGACGTTGCCACCCCTTCGGCCACGGTGACGCGGCCCGCCATAATCTCGGCGAGTGATTTCCCCTGACCCAGCGCCACGCCTAGCGAGAAATTGCGCGACGCCATCGAATGACAGGTCAGCACCAGATCGCCCATGCCGGCCAGACCCAAAAACGTATGCTCGTAACCGCCGGCGGCCACCGCCAGGCGCGTGATCTCGGCCATGCCGCGGATCATCACGGCGGCCCGCGCGTTTTCGCCCAGTTTGCGGCCATGCACGACGCCGCAGGCAATGGCGATGACGTTTTTCAACGCCCCGCCGTATTCGACGCCGATGATGTCTTCGGAAAGATAGGGCCGAAAGCTGGGGCTGGAGAGAACCGCGGCCCAGTCGCGTGCCACGTCAATTTTTACGTCTTTGGTGGCCAGCGTGAAGGCGGTGGGTAGGCCTTCGGCCACCTCGCGGGCGAAGGACGGGCCGGAGAGAACGCCAAACGGCAGCTCTGGCGCGATGCGGGCGGCGATTTGCGACAAACGCTCGCCGGTTTCAATCGAAATACCCTTGGCGGTATTGATCACCGGCGTGCCGGGTTTTAACAGCGGGGCAAGGGTGGCAAAGGTCGCGGTGAAATATTGTGCGGGCACGGCCATCACCACCATCTCGGCCTCGCAGGCGGCGGCCTGCGGGTCGCTTACCGCCACCAAGGCAGGCGACAACCGGCAGCCCGCTAGATATTTACCGTTTTCATGATGCGCGTTGATATCGGCGGCAACGGCCGCGTCACGGGCATATAAAATCACCCGGGTATCAAGGCGGTTTTGCCCCGCCAGCATTTGCGCTAGTGCCGTCCCCCAGGCGCCGGCACCAATCACCGTGATGTTTTTGATCTGTGGTGTGGTCATGGCTTATACCTTTTGTGATTTGGGGCTGACAATCGCGGCATCGGGGTCGAGCGGCCAGCGTGGTCGTACGATAAAATGGCTGTCGTCAATCAGGCCCAACTGGGCGCGCTCGATCCCGGCCCAGGCAATCATGGCGGCATTATCGGTGCAGAGCGCCAGCGGCGGCGCGGCAAAAGCACAACCCTTGGCAAGGCACAGCTGTTCCAGGGCGTGACGAAGAGACTGATTGGCGGCGACCCCGCCCGCCACCACCACCGTGGGGCTGGCCGGATGGATCGCCAGATAACGATCGATGGCGCGGTTCATACGATCAACCAGAATATCGCCCACCGTGATTTGAAAGGCAGCACAGAGGTCGGCAGCGTCGGACGGACGGATATCACCGGCGGGCAGCTGTTCAATGGCGCGCCGCACGGCGGTTTTTAAACCTGAGAACGAAAAGTCACAATTGTCCTGCCCCACAAACGGCCGTGGCAGCGCATATTTTTGCAAGGCGGCGGGGGGGTCGGTACAACGGGCCGCCATTTTTTCGACCGCCGGGCCGCCCGGATAGCCAAGCCCCATCAGCTTGGCGGTTTTGTCAAAGGCTTCGCCCACCGCGTCATCTACCGTGGCACCCAGACGCGTGTAATCGCCAACCCCTTTAACAATCAAAATCTGGCAATGCCCGCCGGAGACCAGCAGCAATAAAAACGGAAATTCGACCGGGTGGCTGAGGCGCGGGGTGAGGGCGTGACCCTCAAGGTGATTGACGGCGATCAGTGGAATGTCTTGCACCAGGGCGATGGTTTTAGCCATCAGTGCCCCCACCAGCACGCCGCCGATGAGTCCAGGGCCGGCGGTCACCGCAATGGCGTCGAGATCGGCGAAGCCAAGCCCGCTTTGGGTAAGGGCCGCTTTGATCTGGCTTTCCAGATGCTGCAAATGGGCGCGGGCGGCGACTTCGGGTACCACCCCGCCATAGATATCGTGGTCTTTTTGCGACAGCAGCGCTTGGGCCAGGATGGCGCGGTTTTCGGTGACGATGGCAGCCGCCGTCTCATCGCAGCTGGTCTCGATGCCCAAAACGGTCAGACCCCGGGCCGGGTTTTTCGGCATGAGGGGGCGGCGGGGCAAAGCAGCAGCGGGGATGGGTGTTTTATTCATGCTTTTGTTTATACACCAAGGGGGTACGGGGCGGCAAAGGGCTTGATTTCAAATGACGGGCAGTTTACCAAAAAGCATGACAAAACTGCTCTCCTCCTCCCGTTTGGTTCGCCTGGGTACCCGCGCCTCGCCGCTGGCCTTGGCGCAAACGCGCTTGGTGGCCGAGGCGCTCCGCCGTCATCACCCCGATGTGCAGATTGAAACGGTCGAAATCCAGACGACGGGTGACCGTATCCAGGACCGGGCCCTGGCCGAGGCGGGCGGCAAGGGATTGTTTACCAAAGAAATCGAAGAGGCGCTGCTCGATGGCAGCATCGATGCGGCAGTGCATTCGATGAAGGATATGCCAACCGTCTTGCCCGATGGTCTGGTCATTGCCTGTGTGTTGCCGCGCGAAGACCCGCGTGATGTTTTTTTCAGCCGCCATGTGATGGCTACGGGTGCGCCCGCCAGCCTGATGGATCTGCCGCCGAATGCGCTGGTGGGGACTGCGTCGCTGCGGCGCCAAGCCTTGGTGCGGGCGGCGCGGCCAGATCTGCGCGTCACCGTCTTTCGCGGGAATGTCGGCACGCGTCTGCGTAAACTGACCGACGGCGAGGTGGATGCGACCTTGTTGGCGCAGGCGGGCCTCAACCGCCTGGGCCTTAGTGATCCGCGCGCGGTGGTCTTGCCGACCGACATCATGCTGCCGGCGGTTGCGCAAGGTATCGTCGGCGTTGAAACGCGCGTGAAGGATAGCCGGATGCAAGAGCTGCTCGCACCCTGCAATTGTGCCATCACCGAGCTTGCCATGCTGACCGAGCGCGCCTTTTTACACGTGATGGATGGCTCCTGCCGCACGCCGATTGCCGCCTATATGCAGCCGCCCGATGGCGTGGGGCGGGCGCGTTTTGATGTGCTGGTGGCCAAACCAGATGGCAGCGAAGTGCTGCGTGATAGCTATCTGATGGAGGTGCGCCATGCGGGTGATGCCGCCCGTCTTGGCCGCCACGCGGGCGAAGTTTTACGCCAGAAAATGCCGGTGGATTTTCTTAAGGCTTGCGCTGCCTGATGATTTTATCCAGCGTCCGGGGCGAGGGTACCCAGCCGATATCTATGCCCAGACATCTCTGGGCGGCGTTATTTTTTGCGGCGTAGTCCTGCTGCATCATGGCAACGGAATAATAATTGCCCGCCAGATAAAATTGGATATCGTCGGGGTTAAAGCCGCTGCTGACACCCATCAGCAGATCGAACAAACGCCCTGTGTCGCCCCGGTCAAATTGTAGCCGTGTCAGGGTCGGGTTAAGGGCGCTGAGAAGAGCGCAGGCTTCGCGTAAATTTTGCGCATAGTTATCTTGCGCTATAAGTCCGCGCTGTGCGGCCCAGCGTTGCGCCAGCACATAGGCTTCTAGCCGTGCCGCGGTCAGGCCGGGCGGCAAGCGGTATTTTCTGCCCACGGCCCGCAAATTGAAGCGTGCCGCCAGCGCCAGGGCGGGCTGTTGATGCTGATTAAGCGGCAGCGCACGGGTGTTGAACGCTTTGGCCAACAGGCCTGCATCTTTTGACAGGGCGTGGCGCAGATAGCCCTGCTGATCCTGCTCGGCATAGGCGGGGGTGGCGATCCTGTCTAAAAACAGATCGACATGGGCGGTCAGGGGGTGCGGGAGCGGGTTCATAGCGAAGTGATACCATAACGCCAAAAGCGTCGCAATGATTATGATAAACAATTGAACCGCCACTGTTTTTAGCG
>JAIXUW010000063.1 GCA_027483355.1 Alphaproteobacteria bacterium | reverse complement strand
GAACCCCCGATGGCCTTGCGACCATGCTAGTTTTCGAGACTAGTGCATTCAACCGCTCTGCCACCTCTCCGTTTAAAAGATGCGCGGTCGTCAAGAGGTCGGCATCATGCCTTAAAAGGGCCGTCCCGTGAAGGGCCAATTCCCCTAAAAATCATGTGTGGTTTTTGCCGGGTCAATTTTGCCGGGGTGAAGGCACTTGGGGGTGTCTTAGGCGCGTTGGCCAAACCGGCAAGGCACGTGGCCATCATCATAAACCATTGAAAAATATATAAACTTATCTCTGGCATGCCTTGTGCAAGGATGTTTTCAGGACGCCCGGCAGCACCCCTCAGCTGCACCCCCCTCAACGGGCGTCCCCTTTTGTTTACGACGACCAAGGGAGACCAACATGACCGAAGCTTATCCCCCCCTCACAGCCGCGGCGCAGACTGGTTCAAAAAGCGGTTATTTTACCGTGAATATTCCCGCGGCCGGCGGTATGCGTCCCTATGTCGTTTTTGCCAAATCTGATTTTCAGGCGGCCCGCATCGTCAAGCAGGAAACCGGCTACATGCCGCTCCAGCAAGACGTCGAGGGTCCGTTTCAACGCGCATAAATTGTTCACCATAGCTGCCGGCGGGCTTCCCCCTCACTGGCTTAGCTTTTGCGGTTTCCCTCAACCCTCGCCGCTGAAGACCTAAGCTCCCGCCCAAGCGCTTTAAATCCCCCGGTTCCCTCAACCGGGGGATTTTTTATGCGCGAGATATTTTTTTAGAAATGATTGTCGATGATCATCAGCTCGCGGTCGATATAGCCGGGCTTGGCAAAGGGGGCTTGCGTGCCCTTGCCAATCGCCAGCATCATGCCCAGCGCGTGATCGGAGGGCAGTTTGATCAGCGCCGCTACCTTGTCAATGTCAAAGCCAATCATCGGGCAGCTGTCATAGCCCATGGCCTTAGCCGCCAGCATCAGCGTCTGCGCGATAAACCCAACCGAGCGCATCGCCTCGTCGCGCTGCAATTGCTCGCGCCCCTCATAAAACGGGCGGATCCACGGCACCAGCATATCCTGCACGGCTTGCGGGGCGTTTCGCCAATAGCGGCCGGGCTCTTTTTCCCAGGCTTTGATATCGGCGGTTATGACATAGAGCAGCGACGCCTCGGTCACTTGCGCCTGATCAACGGCGAGCGCGCGAATGGCTTGGCGCAGGGCCGGGTCGCTGACCCGCACCAGCCGCCAGTGCTGAATGTTAAACGATGACGGCGTCTGCATGGCGAGATCTATCAACTGTTCTTCTTCGGCGGCACTGATCTGATACGCGGGGTCGTAATGTTTGACCGCGCGGCGCTGGCGGATGGCATCGAAAGTATGCATGGTGTGGGTTTCCTTGGTTACCGTGAAAAGGGGAGAGGTCTTGTCTGCCAACAAAAAAAAGCCGTGGGGCCGCCACGGCTTTTTTTGCGGATATAGATTGCTTATTTGCTTTGCAGATATTTGATGACCGCGGCGCGGTCTTCGGGTTTTTTCATGCCCGCATAGGCCATTTTGGTACCGGGGATAGCTTTCTTGGGGTTCCACAAGAAGGTGTTCATTTCTTCGACTGTCCACGGTGCGCCCGCTTTGGCTTTGAACGCATCGGAGTAGGCAAAACCGGCCGCTTGCGCGTGGCCTTTTTTCATCACGCCCGACAGATTGGGACCCACCCGGTTGGGGCCACCCGCATCGATGCTGTGGCACGAAGCGCAGAGCTTGAACAGTTTTTCGCCCTGCGCGATGTCGGCGGTCGCCAGCAGATCGGTCACCGGTTCGGCCGTGGCGGGGGCCGCGACGCCACCGGCGACGGGGGCGGTTTCAAGCGCCGCGATCGGATAGGCCTCGGCTTCCAGCTTTTTCGGCTTGTAGACGATGTGCGAGACAAATCCCGCCATCATCGCCACGAGACCGGCGATCAAGATAGCAGCGAAAATGTTATTCATTTGGGGAGACATGGGGGGCGCCTTTGGTTTTTATCCTTATTATTGAAGGACATTAGCCGGTTTTCCCGCCCGGTGCAATCGGTCCTTTTTTCTGGTCGGCAATCGGGGCCACCGGTTCAAAGTCCACATCCCAGGGGAAATAAATCCAGGTGTCCTGACTGACCCAGGTGACATAGGTGTCGACCAGCGGTTCGCCAGCGGGCTTGGCGTAAACGGTGGCGATATGCGCCTTGGGCAGACGTTCGCGCAGGAATTTGGCGGTGTTACCGCTGTCGACCAGATCGTCAATCACCAGCCAACCGGCCCCGTCGCCGATCAGGGCGGCGTTGATGTCCTTCAGCAACCGAATATCGCGCTGGTTTTTGTCGTCGTAACTGGAAACGCCAATTGTTTCAATGACTTTTATATCCAGCTCGCGGGCGATGATGCCGGCCGGGATCATGCCGCCACGGGTTATGGCGATGATGCCCTGCCAGGCGTTGTCTTTTTCCACCAACCGCCAGGCCAGCGCCTTGCTGTCGCGGTGAAACTGGTCCCAGGAGACGATAAATCTTTTCGGGGCGGGGCTGTTCATGCGGGGGCTCCTGCGGGGGCGGCGGGACAAAGACAGCGCAAGTCTATTTGATGCGCTGCGGGATGGCAAGCGGATGGATTACGTAAAAATAAATTATTGAATAGTGCAATCTCTTTCTGTCAGGATCACAATTATAAGAAAAGCAAAGTCCTCTGATAGCGTTTAGGTGCAATGGGCAATCATATTAGCAAGCAATTGGGAGGGCAGACCCCACGTAGGCATCACTATGTTCCCGAATTTTATTTAAAGGGCTGGGTGAACGAAGATGGTCGTCTGATGACTATAAAAAACTTAAATGGGCAAATTATAAGAACATCTACGACACCTAAGCATACTGGCTTTGAGTGGGATCTTTATTCTTACGATGAAAAGTATACAGCTGCAGAACGTGCAGAGATTGAGGAGCGCTTTTTTAAGCCATTGGATCAGTACGGTTCAAATATCTTAACAAACCTGATTTCAAATAAAGATCTTAATACCAAAGATAAAGTTATATGGTCTCAATTTTTAATGGCAATGCGTGTACGTACCCCTTTTAATGTAAGCCGATTAAAAGCGCTTGCAGAAGTGCACTGGACTAAAAACTTTCCCGCAGAAGATAAAGATTATGCGAGGTTGAAATCTGCCTCATCTCCAGAAAGCTTTGATGAGTGGGCGATGTTAGAAAATCCCGGGCTTAGAGAAAGTATCGGAATAAAACAATTGCCTCGTTTGTTGAACAGTAAGAGGATTCTAAACGATATATTATCTATGCGCTGGCTAACCTTAGATGTGCAGCTCTGTTCCAAAAAACTTGTAACTAGTGATAACCCTGCAATTTTTACTTCTGGCTTACAGCATGATAACTGTATTATTTGCTTGCCCTTATCACCAGACATGGCTTTTTTTGCATTTCAACCTAATAGCTATGCAGAAAAAATGATTTCGGGAACTCCGCCTCTACAGCTGGTAAAAAGAATTAATGAGTCAGTAACTATACAGGCGCAGACGCGTATATATTCACGACAAGATCTCACGGTGCCTGACAACTTCGTACAGAGATATTTATCGCAGGTTAGTAAGTAGGTTTTTAATGCGCCTCGGCCCAGTTGTCGCCAAAGCCGGCTTCGACGGCGAGCGGTAGCGACAATCCGGTGCCGGCCGCGGTCATCACGCGTTTGACCAGCTCGGCGGTGGCGTCTTTCTCAGTCAGCGGCACTTCGAACAGCAATTCGTCATGCACCTGCACCAGCATACGGGCACCCAAGCCGGCCTCGCGTAAAGCCCCGGGCAGGGCAATCATCGCGCGCTTCATGATATCGGCGGCGGTACCCTGCAGCGGCGCGTTGATGGCCTGGCGTTCGGCCCCGGCGCGGAAGGCCGGATTTTTATCGTTGATGCCGCGGATAAAACATTTGCGGCCATAGAGGGTCTTCACATAGCCGTTCTCGCGCGCTTCAAGCTTGGTTCTCTCCATGAAGTCTTTGAGTTCAGGAAAGCGCGCCAGATATTGCTTGATGTACTGCGCGACTTCGCCCTGATGAATGCCCAGCTGCTTGGCCAGACCAAAGCCGCTGATGCCGTAAATGATGCCAAAGTTGATCGCCTTGGCATTGCGGCGGATATCGGGCGT
>JAIXUW010000193.1 GCA_027483355.1 Alphaproteobacteria bacterium | reverse complement strand
GGTATGGCAACGGGCGGCGCGAACGCCACCCGCACCGGCATGGATAATGGCTCGCCCAACGCCACGCGGGCTGGGATGGATGCGCAGGGTGACCTGGGTGTCACCGGCGGTAGTGCGGCGACAGCAGGCGGATTTGGCGCTCTCGATGCCGACGGTAATGGCAACCTCAGCCGTCAGGAATATACCGCCAGCGGTAATGCCGCTGCCTTTGCCACCATCGACAGCAACAAGGATGGCTTGATCAGCAACGCTGAAATGAACACGTTCAGAGGCGCCCAGACGCGCTGATACGTCTTTGACCGGGGGTTAAAGCCTGGTTAAGGTGCCGCCGGGAGCGTGTCGTGACGCTGCCGGCGGTATTTTTTTGTGCTAAGGGCCCCAACCCAGACGAAAGATTGCCGATTAAAAGCAAGCTGACGAGCGGAACCATGGGCAGCTGTCGGCAGTTTGCCGGGTGTCACGACATTTAACCACAAAGCGCACGACCGCTGGTTCTTTCTGCTGCGATTTGAAAGGAAAAGGTCATGGCTACAAAAATACCGGTCACCCCCGAAACCGCACCCCTTGCCCCTGGCAAGGCTGGTGCCGATGATTATTGGGCTCATGACACCCATCATGATGGCCGCCCCGCTACCGCGCCACCCCGCCCATCTCCTAAAAATGATGCCACCGGTGTGCTGGATGAAGACCGTGCCTATGGCAGCGGGCGATTTTCTGATGATAACGAGGTTGAGGGTGATGACGAAGATCAGCCCTTTCTGGATGAGGATGATGAGACCAGCGAGACGCCGGAGAAAACCGGCCGTCTGCCGTCAGGACAACAACGGGCGCCACGCGAATAAAGAATAGAATTTTGGTTTTTCAGGATGGGGGGCCCTGTCCTGAAAGCAGCGGGAAGGGGAGGCTTTCATCATGGGAGAGCCTCCCCTTTTCGCATATACATTTTGGCCGCGCATAAAAAAAACCCCGCCGGCGGTGACGCCAGCGGGGTTCTCTCTTCCTTGGGAGAAGATTTAGAAGTGATAAGCCAGACCCAGGCGGACGTTGTCTTCGCTGGGGTCAAGGCCGGCGCTTTCTTCGTAGAAGACGTGAGTATAGTCAAGCCGCACGCCCATATCGCCGTAAGCGACCAGTTCGGTGCCCAGGCCCAGTTCAAAGCCGTCAAAGTCTTCGTCAATACCGGCCGCTTCAAATTCGGCGCGGCGATAGCCGACGATGCCATAGGGCTTGATATTGAGCGGCATAGCGTCGGTCAAAACATCGAAGCCGGGGCGGAAGCTCACACCCCATTCGTTGTTTTTATCGGCGATGCTGCCATCCGAGTCTGACCACAGATAATGCGCTTCAACGGCGGCATGCATACCCCAGTTAAGCTGACGATCAAGAATGTAGCCCAGTTCATAACCTGCAAAAACGCCGTATTCGGTGCCCTCAAGGCTGCCGGCGCCATCGCTGTCGGTCCAGTTATAGCCGCCCATGACGCCAACATAAGGGCCGGAGCTGGTGGTCATTACGGGATCATTGCTGCGGGTGGGGGCCGCATCATAGGTGCGGGTGGTTTCGGTGCGATTATAGGTAGTGGTGGTTTCCTGAGCTGAAGCAGGCACGGCAAAAGCGATGGTGGCGGCAGCGATGCCAGCCATAAGGGCGAGTTTGGTTTTCATCTGGGTCTCCCAATGGGTGAATGTGACGGAAAAAGTATCGCTTTTCGTGACGGCGTACCCTGCATGAATGTCTGAAAGGACAAGGAGTTCCCTTAGTGCGGCATTATTTAACGACCTGTATCTTGCAGGTCACGTGGGAACCGGTGCTGTCGGCGTGGCGTTGGCGGAGGCACAAAGACCTAAAAAACCAAATTTTTTAACGGAGTATCTGCCATGTCCCCACTTTCCGGTAAACGCATCGCTTTTCTGGCCACCGATGGTTTCGAGCAGGTGGAATTGACCCGTCCGTGGGACGAGATCAAAAAAGCGGGTGCCAAGGTCGAGCTGGTTTCGCTCAAAAGCGGCAAGATCCAGGGTATGCATCACGATGAAAAAGCGGACAGCTTTACCGTTGATAAAACCCTGAGTGACGTGGCGGCGGGGGATTACGACGGTTTAGTGCTGCCGGGTGGTCTCGGCAATCCGGACGCGCTGCGTGTGGAAGAAAGTGCCGTGTCTTTCGTGCGTGATTTTTTCGACCAAGGCAAACCGGTGGCAGCTATTTGCCACGGTCCTTGGACGTTGATTGAGGCAGGTGTCGTGGATGGTCGTACCCTTACCTCGTGGCCCAGCCTTAAAACCGACATTACCAATGCGGGTGGTCAATGGGTCGACGAAGAGGTTCATGTCGACCAAGGCCTGGTCACCAGCCGTAAACCCGACGATCTGGACGCCTTTTGCGCCAAAGCCATTGAGGAGTTTGCCGAAGGTCTGCACAAAGGCCAAGCTGCCTGAGTATTGGCACCGCCGCCCCCGCGTTTCTGGGCGTTGACGTCTGGTATGGCCCGCATATAATTGCCTCTGTCCTTCCTTCACAGAGGTATATCGTCGCATGACGGCTTTTCGTTTTTTTGGTCTTGAAGTCCATGATCATTCGATCTGGGAGGTGGACCGCATGATGGCCGCCATCGAGACGATGCGCCGCTATGGCTATAACGCTCTTATCCTGCATGAAAATGATTTGCTGGATGCCTGCACGCAGATTGGTACCGCCGCCAATTTTGGCGTGGCGGATCTGCGCTGGAAAAAAGTCAGCAATCGTCTGGCTTGGCTGAAGCGCCTGGTCGCGCGTCTCGACGATATTGACGCCAAGCTTTTTCTTGAGATCAAAGAGCCGTCCTATCACGATTATATCTTTGATATTTTCCCGGACCTCATTGGCGCCGATGGGCGGGTGGACCCCACCAGCCCGCGCTGGACCGAATTCTGCACGCTGAAAACAGAACAACTGCTGGAAAATGTCCCCGGTATCGG
>JAIXUW010000015.1 GCA_027483355.1 Alphaproteobacteria bacterium | reverse complement strand
GTGGGTGCGTCAGCTGCGGTGGCAGATGAAGGGCTGGCGGGGGCGCGGGCGGATCCGTTCGGCTATACCTTGTGCTGGCTGTTGATGGCGCTTCTGGTGGCCTATCCCTTGCGCCGGCGAGCCTATACCACCATCAATGATTTCTTTCATGATCGTTACGGACGATCAATTGAAATGCTGGTGACGGTGGTGGTCTTGCCGACTTCGCTGATCTGGGCGGCGGCGCAGATGATGGCCTTTGGTCAAATCATTGCCGTGGTGAGTGATGTGTCGGTGGCAACGGGGATTATCGCGGCCACGGCGGTGGTGACGATCTATACCTTTCTGGGCGGCATGAAAAGCGACATCTGGACCGATGCGGTGCAAGCGGTCGTGCTAATCATCGGTATGGCGCTGCTGGCGGTGATGGTGATGCAGGCAGCGGGGGGCTTCGCACAATCGATAGACCGTATTGATCGGGCGGCGCTCAGTTTTACTGCGCCGCACGAGAATTTCTGGGCGCGCCTTGATGTCTGGATGATTCCGGTCCTGGGGTCGCTGGTGATGCAAGAAGCGGTGGGGCGCCTGCTGTCCATGAAGACTGCCCGTATTGCCCGCAACGCCTGTGTCGTGGCGGCACTGATGTATTTGGTGATCGGTTGTATCCCGGTTTATATCGGCCTGGTCGGCGCGCAATTGCCGGGCGGTGAAAATCTGGCCCACCGTGACGCCTTTTTGCCCGAAATGGCGAGCAGCCTGATGCCGGCCTGGGCCTATGTCATTTTTATTGGTGCGCTAGTCTCGGCGATTATCTCGACGGTCAATTCAACGCTGCTGGCTTTCGCGGCGCTGGCCACTAAAAATCTGGTCTTACCGCTGCGCCCGCATATGGGTGATAGCACTCAATTAAAACTCAGCCGTGGCTTGCTGTTGCTGGCGGGGCCGCTCACCTGTGCTTTGGCCCTGTCCGGCGATACTATTTTTGAGATGGCGCAGCTTTCGTCGTCGTTTGGTAGTGCGGGCGTTCTGGTCACCTTCTTTGGCGGTCTGTGGTTTGCCAGGGGGGGTGCCTATACAGCGGCGGCGGCGCTGATAACTGGGCTCGCCGTCTCGATACTGGGGCATTTTGTCTATAGCGATGTTTGGGTGGCACCTTTCCTGACCTCGATTGCCGCAGCAGCCCTGGTCTATGCGCTAGGTACTTTTCTGGAGCGCGGGCGCACCTTGCCGTCCCTTACAGCCAGCGAAAGCGACGAAACAGCCAAATCTGCACCAGCGTAATACCCAGCGAGACGCCGACGACACCCATAAAGGCCCAGGGCTTGTCTGCCCAAGGGATGCCGTTGACGTTCATGCCCAAAAGACCGGTCAGAAACGTCAAAGGGATGAAGATGACCGAGATCATCGACAGCACGTAGATATTCCGGTTAAGGTGCATACCTTGCGCGTTGGTCATGTCGTCCGAGACGATTTCGGTGCGTTCGCGCAAGTTATCAAGATCTTCGATGAAACGGGCGGTGCGGTCAAAGGCCTCTTGTACCTGCCAGCGGGTGGGCCCGTCCAGCCAGCTGCGCTCCGCGTGTGACAGGCGCAGCAGCATATCGCGCTGCGGCGCGAGATGGCGGCGATAGTGGCTGATTTCGCGGCGGATTTCGGCAAAGCGGCGCCGCGGTGGCGGTTCTTGGTTGTCGTGATCTTCCAGCTCGCCCAGCGTATCGTCGAGTTCTTGCAACAGCGGCTCCAGCGCGTCATTCAAAATATCCAGAATGGTGGCCACCATCTCCGAGACGTTGCGTGGTCCTTGACCCGCACTGAACATCTTTTTGAGCGCAGCCCCCACGTGGCTTTTACGGCGGCCGGCCGAGATAACACCCTGCGGCGTGATCCATAGCCTTAAAGAGGCAAGATCGCCCGGCTCCGGTCCCGGCACCATCGTGATGCCGCGCAGGAAGATCAGCGCACAGTCGCCCATTTCGGTATAGCGGGGACGAATTTCTTCCGCCAGCAATACCGCGACGGCCGCATCCGGCAAGAGCAGTGATTTGGCCAGCAGGGTCTCCGCCTCTGGGTGATTGGCGTTGATATGCAGCCAGAAAGCGCCGCCTTGGTCGGGCAGACCCGGAATGTCGGGCCGGATGTCTCGTGTTGTCCAGCCGCCGTGCCCATCCAGGGTGGCGGCAATCAAAATGGCCTGATTTGACGTGTCTGTCATAGGGGCTTCTCGCTCGGTTTGGCATCACGATCGGCGTAACGCAGGGTCATCTGCGGATAGGGAATTTCGATGCCGTGGGTTTTAAAGCGCCGCCAGATGTTAAAAAGAATATCGCTCTGCACGCCCGCGCGTCGTTCGCGCACATCCTTGACATGGACGATCAGCGAAAAATCGATTGAGCTGGCACCAAAGCCTGTCAGCAGACAGGCGGGCGCCGGATCGTGCAAGACGGCGGGATGATCGAGGGCGGCGGCAATCAACTGGTCGCGGGCCAGTTCAATATCGCTTTCATAGGATACCCCCACTTTGACGGTGACCACGCCTTTTGAGTCGGTGAGCGTCCAGTTGGTAACCCGGCTGGTGACCAGATCGTCGTTGGGTATCATGATTTCACGGTTGTCGATCGTCTCGATCAGGGTGTAGCGCGCCCCGGTATGCCGCACGAGGCCGCTGACGCCGCTGCCCTCCACTTCGATCAGATCGTTCACCTGAATGGATTGCTCGCTCAGCAAGATCAGGCCGCTGATGAAGTTAGAGGCAATTTTCTGTAGACCTAGGCCAATACCCACACCCAGTGCCCCACCCAGGACCGCAAAGGCGGTAAGATCAATGCCCAAAAGGCTGAGCCCCACCACAATCGCCAGCATATAAACCGCAATAGTAGAAAGATTTTGCAGCAATTGCCGGGTGGACCAGCGGACATGATGCAGGCGACCCAGCGAGACGTTGACTCCCTCCTTGACGGCGGTGGCGATCCACATGAGTAAGGTCGCGGTCAGCAGCAATTGCACCACCATCAGGGCGGTAATCTCGGTCTTGCCGACGGTTAGCGAAATCTGCTGCAGCAGATCGCCGGCCTCTTTGAGATAGGGGCGCACAAAGGGCAGGCACAAGGGCACTAACAAAAGCGCGACAAAGATGGTCTTTCCCGTGCTGGCGGTGACGACATAGACCATGGTGACGAACAACCAGCTGAACAACAAAGGCTGCAGATCCGCCATAAGGTCGAGGTTATAGCCAAGCCGCCGTAAAAGGAACGCGCCCAGGCCGGCCAGTAAAATATTGATGACCGGCGCCAGCAGCGGCAAGGCCCGTACCGCCAGCCTTTGCCAGATGGACGGGCGCTGGCGCACCGGTTTTGGCGCGTCGGCCGGTTGCGGACCGATCAGGGCAGCGGCGGCGGCGCGGGCGGCAAAGCGTTGACGCACCAAAGCGCCGAGGGCGCCACCGGTCAGAATGGCAACAACGGCCGCCGTCGCCAGCCAGATCAGCACCAGCGATGTGTCCACGCTGAGATCAAGATGGATATGGGCGGCAAAGGCGGTGACCGAGACAGAAATTTTTTCAGCGAAGGCGGCAAACATAGGGCGATGTCCTGCGGTTTGAGAAGGCCCGGCCAGTATGCCCCATCGTGCCTGCTTTTGACAGGGGGCGCCCCTGTGTTAGTCTGTTCAGTATGATGATCCGCGATGCGACTGACGCTGACTTGACCCATTTAGAATCCATCGCCGCTGCCATGGGGGCGGCACCGGGCCGTGATGATTTCCCGCGCTGCCTTGCCGAGCAGCGCCTCGGGCGGCGGCGCATTCTGCTGGCTTTTGCGGATGATGTGCCGGTGGGTTATGTGCAGTTGAACTTTACCCCTGTCTATGCGCCGTTTCGTCGGCTGGGTTTGGCGGAAATTCAGGATCTCAACGTGGTACCAGCGGCGCGGCGGCAGGGGCTGGGGGCGGCGCTGGTGGAACTTTGCGAGAAAATAGCCCGCGACCGCGGTGATACCGAGATTGCCATCAGTGTCGGAGTGACGCCTGCCTTTGGACCAGCTCAGCGGCTTTATAGCCAGCGCGGCTATGTGCCCGATGGAGCGGGGCTTTGTTATGACGATGCGCCGGTGCGCACGGGCAGTCTCCTGCCGGTTGATGATTTGATGACGCTGAAGCTGATACGCGCCCTTTAGGCGGGGCCAAATGCATGCATCAGTATGTTGTCTTGGCTAAAAATGACTTTTTATGCATTGCTGCGCCGCTCTTTAACCGCTTTTTAATCTGAACCCCGTTAAATTCTCTATAATTTACATAACCCAAAACTAAACAGTCTTCAGATAGAATCAAGGCCTTGAGAAAACAAGGTTTTGTGATCGGGGTGGTGCGACCAAACGCGGAGGACGGCGGTCGTATCGGGACTGCATGGGCGTGTAGAGAACGTAGATTTCTTTCAGGGGGACACCATGTCGAAAAAATCAATTTTGAAGCCACCAAAATCTTTACAACGATCAGACAACATCGATTTACGTTTGCATGACCGGTCCGAAGACCCGCGGATCATCCTGCGGCCGCAGCACTTGTGCGAAACACGCAATGGGGATCTCGCCTTCAGTCTCAGCCGTTTACGTTTTCGCTGCGGACGGCCGATGCTGGTCGAACATTTGGGCGGGTTGTTTTTAGAACACACGCTCTGTGGGCGCGTGCTAACGCAAGGCTATGGCGATGAATTCGATATCCTCCACGTGTTCGCCGAGGAGGTAACGGCCTGCTGACGATGCTTGCCGCCCATGCGGGTTTCCGGTGACAATAGGCAATGAATGATTCCGCCGCTGATATTGCCCTGACGCCTGAACTGCTGCTGGCCGCCTATACGGCGGGTATCTTTCCGATGGCCGAAAGCCGACAGGCGACAACACTCGGCTGGTACGACCCGCCCCTGCGCGGTATTTTACCGCTGACGCGTTTTCATGTGCCGCGCCGTCTCGCGCAGCTGTTGCGGCAGCACCCTTTTGAGGTGACGTTTGATCAGGATTTTGCGGGTGTCATCGCCGGCTGCGCCGGGGATACCGCGGCGGGGCGTGGTGAAAAACGCGAAACCTGGATCAACGACGAGATTATGGCCGTCTTTTGCCAGCTACACCGCCAGGGCCATGCACACAGCGTCGAGATCTGGGCGCGGCCCCACGCACAAGAGCCACGCCAATTGCTGGGCGGGGTTTATGGGCTGGCGCTGAACGGGGCCTTTTTTGGCGAGAGTATGTTTTCGCGCGTGCCCAACGCCAGCAAGGTGGCGCTGGTCTTTTTGGCAGCACGCCTCTGGGCGCAGGGCTATTCTTTGTTTGATGCCCAGTTCTCTAACCCCCATCTGACCCAGTTTGGTTTGATCGAGATCAGCCGGGCGGATTATCACGCAAGGCTCGCCCGCGCCAGGGCACAAACAGAGGTGCGTTTTAGCAAAGCTTACTCGCCGCCCTCGAATGAACCGGGCAATTCCTGCAACGTGGGGACGGCCGCAGAGCCCCCCGATACCGGGCTGACCGGGGCCATTTGTTCAGGTGCCGGTGCTGGCACGGCAGCAGCTGCGGTGGGGGCCGGTGCAGATGCCGCGGGGGCATCCGCCGGTTTTTCTTCAACGGCGGCGGCGGCCACGTCGGGTGTCACCTCGGGAGTTTTTTCGGCCGAATATGTTTCGGCCTCGGCGACGGTTGCATCGTTCTTGCAGGCAATGACCCAGACATCGTAGACCGGGTGTTCCATCGCCGAGAGGGAGGGGTTGGATGAAAACATCCAGCCGCTGAAAATCCAGCGCGAGTCATCGCCCGTCTCCGGGTCGGGGACGGGCAATTTTTCCCAAATCTGCAAGAAGGCCGCATTCTCCGGCTCATCCAGCGGGGACGCACCGCGGCAGGCGCGTGCCTTGATGAACAATGAATCGCCGAACTTTACCGTCTTGCTGACCGGAATTTCAAAACTATGCGTGCGGGCCGATAGTTTATCAATGGTGCGCAGGCGCACAATGCTGCGGTCTTCCATGCGGTGGCGGCTGCCTTCGTTGAAAAAGGCTTCAGCCTCGGCGCGGGCTTTGGCCTCAGCTTCGCTTTCAATCGGGGGTAGCGTATCGACGACACCGCCAGGGGCCGGCACCGTTGATGCGGATGAGGGTGATGTCGGCTCGGCGGCAGCGGGTGGCGGGGCGCTATCAAGGGAGAGAAACTCTTCCGCACTCAGCGCCTGGGCGTTCTCTTGCGCCATGGCGGCTGCGGGCGACAACATCGCCAGCGCAGCCATCATCACAAAAGAAAGGACAAGCCGCATTAGGGCATATCGACGCTGGCAGGTACTGCGGGTGCGCGCGGGCGGCTGTTGTTGGTCGCCGGTGCCGCATCTTTTTCGTCGCCTTTGGTCAGGCTGAAGACGACCTGGCCCAGCAGCTGTTCAAGGCTCAAAGTCGATTGCGTGTACTCGATGGCGTCGCCCGGTTCCAACACTTCATCATCGGCGCCGGGTTCCAGGGTCATGAACTTGCCATCCAGGAGACCGGCGCTGGTGATGACGGCGGCCGTATCGCGCGGCAGCTTGACATCATTGTTGATGTGGAGGGTCGCCACCGCCTGATAGGTTTCCGGGTTCAGTTCCAGGCTGGTCACTTTGCCGACCGTGATACCGCTGATGCGCACGGGGGTACCGGCATCAACCCCGTCGATCTTGGAAAAGGCCGCTGTGATAGGATAGCCATCCGCGCCACCGGTGGCACCCACGCTGCGGGTGAAATAAAACAGAAAAGCGGCGGCGACGATCAGAACGGCAGCACCCAGGATGGTTTCGACCATATTGCGTTGCATTGTATGAAGTCCTTGGCAGAGTGAGGGGGAAGCGGGTGAGGGGAACGATTTATTGGGGCGGTTGCCAGGCTTGGTAATCACCGGTGGCGGCATCGCGGCTACCGCCCTTGGTGGCGTGACCGGGTGGCAGATAGGCCGCCGTCCCGCCGGTCTGGTTGGGCAAATGCGGCTTTTGCCAGGGCTGGCGCAAAGGGTTGTCATTGCCGGGTATCGCATCGGTCTGGTGATGCAGCCAGCCATGCCATTCGGCCGGCACTGTTGAGGCCTCGCTGGTGTTTTTGTAGATGACCCAGCGGCGTTCGCGCGGCTTGCCGGCGAAGCGATCACCGGCACGTGGCTTGCCGGTGTAATAAATATTGCCGAAGCTGTCGGTGCCGATTTTTTTGCCGCGCAGCGCCGTGAAAAGCAGGATCTGCAGGTTGCTGAGGGCACCGAAAAGCGAAAGTTTTGCCATAACGTTGAATCCCGTTTGAAAAAGCTTTCTCACTATGCCGCGCTTGGCCGGAAACACAACCAAAAACAGGCTGATCGCGGCTTTCTTCTGTGGTTTATCCATGCCAAAGTCCCGGTTGTGATCGGTTTTATCCCCAAAGGCTTTTTCTGCTGTGCTGTTGACCCGCCGTTTTTCATCGCCGCCCGCTGATATAGGTCCGGACGCCGCCAAAGCGGCGGCGGGTGGGTTAACGGCGGCGGAGGACGCTTTGCTGGCGGCAGAATGCCAGGCGGCGCGGGAACAGGGCTTGATCGCCTGGACGAGCGCTGCCCCAGCGGGCGCCGTTCCTCTGGCCACCGATCTGCCCGACGACAACGGCCAAGTGACGGATCATCTACAGCTGTTGGCCGTGCAGGCGCGCCTGCAAGGGCAACCTTTACCCTCGGTGGTTATACCGGCCGAACACCCCGCCGCCCTGATCGTCAGTGGTCAGTTGGCAACAGACGAGGCCACAAGGGTAACGACCGCTTTTGGCCAGAGGCATTTGCGACGCTTATTAGAAGATGTCATGGATGCCTGTGATGCCGACGCAATGGATGGTTTTGATCCTGCCTGTCATGCGCCGCTGGGTCAGGCGGTGGCGCGGGCACAGGCGGCGGGCGTACCAGCTGCGGCCGTGAACGCGGCGCTTGCGCTGGCCGCCGAAGGTGCTGAGCATTTTCCGCTGGCAATAACGCCGGGTGGTGACGCAGAAACGGCGCTGGCCTTGCCGGTGACCCTTTCCATCCCCGATGAACTGATGGAAGCGGCCCTCACCCGTCACGGTTTTGCTCAAGGAGGTTTGCGCCATGCCGATGCCGCCGAGATGCTCGAGACGATCGCCACGCAGATATGGCTGAGTGGCCG
>JAIXUW010000211.1 GCA_027483355.1 Alphaproteobacteria bacterium | reverse complement strand
AGTGGATGGAAACAATTAAAGAGTTGTTCTGGCCAGAGCGCATGAAGGCGCGAAGCGTTGAGCGCACACGGACCTTTAAAGAGGCGTTGATGGCCGCTGCTTGGGCACCGGCGCGCCTAGAGCGCTGGATGGCGGCGGGGCTTGACGTGGAGTCAATGTAGTGTATAAATGGAGAGCGGCGGCTCAGAGATAAAGGCAAACGACTTGTTCGCGCGCACTAGCTCTGACACAAATAGCGCATCTTCAACCCGCGCAATATGATCTGAAAAAGAGAACCCGTGCGTAGTGGATACTCGTAAAGATATGTGACCGTAACTGGATCGGCGCTCTACTCCATCCCCATCCATAAAACAGACACGATGAAATGGCTCGCATTTGCCAGTAATACAAGAACGAACTGGCTCATAATATAACTCTTGCGTATCGATATGAATTCTGGGTGGGCTGTTCAAGAATTCTTGTGTGGGAATCGGCTCTTTAGAGGTGACAAATCCATGAACAATAGCATCTACGCGGGTTGTTTCCATCACATCACACAGAATCTCTATCCGGCGTGGAAGCATCAAGTCATCCGAATCGATAAAGGAGAGAAGCTCAGGAGGATCTGCGAGCCCGCGACAATGCTCAAGAAGTGCATTTCTATTTTCAGCAGCAGTCTGAGCTGCCGACGTGCGGAGAATCTCAACAGGGTAAGGGTGCTGGCTGGAAAGAATCTGATCCAGCACCGCATGGTGGTCCGGCGTGGTTATTGAAGAGGCGCGTATAACAACCATATCGGGCATGCGTGATTGGCTCGCAATAGACTCGAGGAGACGTGGTAGAAACTGCAGATGGCCTGAATAGGTGGGCACGAGCACAGCGCAGCGCATTCTTCTCCCCCTGTAGAGGAGTTCTACTCATGAATCCACGCAGATTTCTTCAGTTGGAAGAACACGCCTTTTTTATTGTGTTTATCAGCATTCTCCTTATCTTTTTCTGGATAGCCGTATGGGGTATTACAGAAGATACCGTAGAGTGGCTCGCAGAGAAATACAGCGTGAAGAAGGTATATATCTACTGGGGGCTTCTGCTGGTAATTCTTGGCTTCATCGCTTTATTTCCTCAGCTCCTCGCGAAGCTCTAAAGCGGTGCGACCGGTAGGCTTAAAAGGGAGTGAGCATAGAGTCATAGAATGCCTGTGACGACTCGTTCCCAGACTGCCATGCTTGAGCGCCCCCAGTGGACGCGTGCGAAGGCGCGCCTGATGCAGACAGTTACGACCGTGAGTGAGAAGGAGGCTGCCCACGCTCTTCTGCAGCTGAAGGCGGCTGTTGCGGAGAACTGGGAGACGGCGTCTGTTGGTTCGACGCGCCCTCGCCGCGCCTGCGCGCGCTATTAAGCTGTGAGGTGCAGCCGTGACAAGAACAGTCGCGTGTTGCAGATTTCACACAATGACAACCGGGACATCTGCCGTCTCGCTCAAGTTGAGCGCGGCACGTGTAACAGAGACCTAGTCGAGCAAGAAACACCTTTAAAGGGAGTTCACAGCTCTCACATGGACTGAAAAAATGTACATACTGGAATGCCGTGAGACGCTCCAGACTGTAGGGTTGCTCCGGTATACCACAGTAGTCACACAGATGCTCTTTTGCACAGCGCACAGTCCAGGCGGCTTCATACCGTGCCTGGCAGCTATCGCAGGCACAGGCGCATGACTCATCGCAGAGATTTGGCGTAGCAGGATGCTTGCAGTCGGCGGCGCTCATTCTAATTAGCAGGCAACAGAGCTAGCTCAGCGAGTTTCACGAGCTCGTGCGGATAGACCCGGGTGGCCTCTGTAGGAAATACAGCACGGAGCTCTGCATCGAGCTGAACCGTCCCATCGGGCTGTGCGAGCTTCTGATGGTGCGCGTATTGCTTGAGAAAGTCATAGGCCCCACTTGTGGAAATCTTCCCCTTTGGAGTCAGCCAGAAAGCTCCACAGAGGGACTTGAAGGCCGGTGTAGGTGTGCGGAGTGTCTGGTCAAGCTGCTTCGGGTTGAGTAGGTCTGTAGGGGCGATGAGCTGTAGACCGGCCGACTCACAGAAGGCCCGCAGGGCCTCCAGCTTCTCATCGCTGGGCAGGAGCACAGTGACAGGAATGGACATTGCGGGTCGTGGTTCGTTCTAAAAAGAGGCCGGGCGTGTTGCCGGGCCAATTTTTAGCCTGCGCGCAGGGAAGGGCTCTCGCTCAGTTGCTGCGGAGGGAGCGGTAGAGCTGGCGGGCCTGGAAGCCGCGCCAGACCGCCTGGAGCTTCATGGCAGCATCCGCCTCGGGAGTCAGAGGAGGGGGGGCCGGCGCAGGGGGCGCAGACGGGGCCGGCTCGGGCGCAGGCGCCCCCGTGTTCAGCTCGATGCGCATCCAGCGGCCGTTACTCAGGTTGACCCAGCGGATGCGGCGGTCTGCCTGCTCCACCTCGACCGTGGCTGCGCCGCCCGCGGCCGCCATCTCGCGCAGGTCGTCATCCTCCTCGTCCTCCGTGTCGTGCGTGAGACGGAGCTGCTCCCACTCCGCCTCGGTGATGGGTGAGCCCTCGTCACCGCAGGCGAGCGCCGACAGCTCCTCGTAGTTGAAGCGCACCGTCTGCTCCGTGCCGGCCACCTCCGCATGGCCGAAGATGTCGGCCTCCCAGACCTGCTCGCTGTAGGTCGTGCCGCCATGCCGGGCGGCCAGGGAGTTCACGTCCTCGCGTGAGAGCAGGACGTAGCCCTCGAACTCGGGGCCGTCGTCCTCCTCCTCGTCGCTCTCCT
>JAIXUW010000095.1 GCA_027483355.1 Alphaproteobacteria bacterium | reverse complement strand
TATGTCGGCCAGGCGGGCGGCGTCGAAGTCTTCCGTCTGCAAATCAATACTGACGGCACTTACAATTTCGTTCTGCGCGAGAACATCGCTCATGCGAATGCCGCCAACCCTGATGATATCGTCACGCTTAATTTCGGCGTGACGGCAACGGATAATGACGGTGACAGCGCCACCACCAATATCCAGATCCGCGTTTATGACGATGGTCCACGCGCCTTCAACGACGTCAACAATCTGGCGATGTCGGATACGGGTGCGGGCAGCGCCAGCGGTAACGTTATCACCGGTCAAAATGGCGGTGCGGGTGCAGCGGATACGCTCAGCCAGGATGACGGTAACGTCATCAGCAGCATCACCTTTGGCGGTAATACGGTGAATGTACCAGCGGCCGGTACGGCCAGCATTGCCGGTATCTATGGCACACTGAACATCGCGGCCAGCGGTCAATATACCTATACGCTCAACCCTGCGACAGCAGGTGCGGCGACCGGTACGGCCACCGATACCTTCACCTATAATTTGCGTGATGGCGATGGTGATCTCAGCACAGCTACGCTGACCCTCAACGCTTTGGGTTCGACCTTCAAGGTCGGCACCAACGACGATGACCGTGGCACCAGCAGCGATCCCTATGAGGTGGGCACCGGTAC
The DNA here is from genome assembly GCA_027483355.1 of Alphaproteobacteria bacterium. Taxonomy (GTDB): domain Bacteria; phylum Pseudomonadota; class Alphaproteobacteria; order Micavibrionales; family UBA2020; genus JAEXMB01. The sequence continues at coordinate 3,024 of JAIXUW010000095.1, read as the reverse complement.
CGGTACCATTACCGGCCGCGGCGGCGACGACATTCTGGTCGGCGACGTCGGCGGCGTTGATGTCGGCGGCGGTAAAAACTACAACGTTGTGATGATCCTTGACGTCTCCGGTTCGATGGGCAGCCGCACTGATCCCAACAGCCCCTACAGCCAGTTGATGAATGCGGTTCGCAACCTGATGGCCGATTTCAACAACTATGACGGCGGTGCGGTGCGCGTTCACTTCGTGCCCTTCACCCAGTCGTTCGGCGATAACGCCGGCAACAGCTGGATCGGCAACTTTGATATCTCGAGCCCGGCTGGTTACCAGGCGATGCTCAATTACCTCGATCAGGTGGCCACCTTCACCGCTAACGGCGGCTGGACCAACTACGAGGCAGGTATTGCGGCGGCCAACTTCTATCTGCAAGGCAACCGTACCGACGTTGATCCGATCCCGGGTGCTGAAAACTACACCTACTTCATCACCGACGGTCAGCCGAACTACTATCTACAGGGCGAACTGAACACAGGCGCGGTTTATCTGCCGGGCGGCGAACAGCGCGCCATGGACGAAATCCGCGGTGCCGATGGCAGCAACGATATTGCCATCCTGCAAAGCTTGTCGACGGTGATTGGTATTGGCATCGGTAACACGGTGAACATGAGCAACATCAACCAAATCGATAGCGATGGTCAGGGCACGCTGGTGACCGATCCCGCGCAGCTGACCGCCGTGTTGTCGAACAGCAACCCGATGAATGGTCTTACCAACGTGGGCGGTGATCAGATCACCGGCGGCGATGGCAATGATCTCATCTTCGGTGACAGCCTCAATACCGACGCCCTGGCAGCAGCTCGCGGCATCAACCTGCCCGCCGGTTCTGGCTGGGCAGTGTTTGAAGCGCTGGAAGCTGGCCCTGGCTGGACGCGTGCCGATACCCTCAACTACATTCGCGGCAACGCTGGCCAATTGGCACAGGAAACCGTGGTCAGCGGCGAGGGCCGTATCGGGGGCAATGACACCCTGATGGGTGGCAGCGGTAACGATGTCATCTTTGGTCAGGAAGGTAACGACCGCATCATTGGCGGCGCGGGCAATGACCTGCTCTCCGGTGGTTCGGGTGCTGATACCTTTGTCTACAACGCCACCACCGACGGAGTTGATACCATCACTGACTTCCGCGCCAGCGAAGGCGATGTTCTGGATATCAGCGGCGTCCTGGGTGGTTATGATCCTTTAACAGAATCCATCCATGATTTTGTGCGGATCGTGCAAACCGGCGGCAGCAGCCACGTCCAGGTTGACGTAACTGGCTCTGGTGCTGCTTACCAGACCGTGGCTGTGGTTCAAGGCGTCAATCTTGACGTTGACAACTTGGTTGCCTCGGGCAATTTGATTGCCTAAATTCCTAGAATGATGTACCTATTGAGGCTGCAGGACTTCACCTGCAGCCTCAATGCTTTACCGCCCGATTTGAAAGTTGTGACGATCATGAAAAAACTCGCCATGCTCTGCGCTGTTTCCGCTCTTAGCCTGATGCTTGCTGCCTCGGCGGCCCAAGCCGCGGGGGAAGATGGCGATCTCACACTGCAAGACGCCGTTGCCAAAGGTATTGAAACCAACCCGCAATATGGTTTGATCCAGTCGGATCGCGACGCCACCAAAGAAGAGCTGTCGCAAGCCAAGGCATTGTATTTGCCATCGATCGATTTGCTGGGTGAAAGCGGGTGGGAGCGCACCAACCGCCCTGGTATCGATAAAGAAAATCTGTGGCGTAATCGCGCCTCGTTGACGCTGACGCAAATGCTGTTCGACGGCTTCTCGACGCAAAGCGAAATCGCGCGCCAAAAGCACCGCGTTGAATCAACCGTCAATCGTACCAGCGAAATTGCCGAATTCCTGGGCCTTGATATCGTCGAGGCATATCTTGAAGTTCTGCGCCAGCGTGATTTGTTGGCTATCAGCCGCGCTAACGTTGACGACCACGTACGTCTGCTTGATACCATTCAGACGGGTGCCAGCGCTGGCACAGTGACTGAGGGGGACGTACAGCAGGCGATCGCGCGTACCGCCGCTGCCCGCTCCATCGTATCTTCGACTGAACAAGATCTGCGTGAAGCCGAAGCGCTCTTTATTCAAAAAGCCGGTGAAATGCCCAGCGATATGGCCTTCCCCGACATTCCGCGCGCTAATCTGCCGGCCAGCGTTGATGAAGCCGTGCGTATCGCCATAACCAATAGCCCGACCCTCAATGTTTTTGAATCCGACATCTTGGTCGCTCAAGAAGAGTATAATGCGTCGGGTGCGACCCTTTATCCGTCGGTTGATCTGGTTGCCAACGCCAGCGCGGGTAACGATCTCGATGGTATCGAGGGCCACGAAGATACCCAGTCGGTTCTGGCTGTATTGAACTGGAACCTCTATCGCGGTGGTGCCGACAACGCGCGTCAGCGCGAATTCATGTATCGCCATGCGGTGGCCAAAGAACGCCGCGCCGATGCATCCCGTCAGGTTGAAAAAGACATGCGTGACACTTGGGCCGGTATGCAAGCCGCCGCCCAGCGCGCACAACAGTTCCTGGAACAGGCTGGCGCCAACGAGCGTGTGGTGGGCGTTTATCTCGATCAGTTCAATCTTGATCGCCGTACCTTGCTCGACGTTCTCGACTCGCAAAACGAATTGTTCGTTTCGCGTGCCAGCCACGTCAACGCGCTTTATACCGAAATGTTCGCCGTCTTCCGTGTGCTGGCCCTGCAGGGCAAGTTGCTGAATACGCTCGGCGTGGCAAAGCCCCCTGTGGTTACCCGCGCGAACTAACGTTTACCGCGCCGGACCACCGAAGCCCCGCGGTCACCCGCGATATCCGTAGGACTTCCCCGGCGTATCTGCTTCATCGCCCGAGGGGAATAGCCCGTGTCCCAACCTGAAGACAAAGCCGCCGCCGCGGAGAATGCCGCCCCGGCCACTACCGCCAGCCAGCAATCCTTGACCTGGCCGTTGGAGGCGGAGCGTCTGTCGCTGGATGACCCCCTGATGGAATG
>JAIXUW010000035.1 GCA_027483355.1 Alphaproteobacteria bacterium | reverse complement strand
TGGCTGACGGTTTCTTCGCGGGCGAGGCGGACCTGGGCAGCGGAGAGGCCGTTCCCATCAGCGGCGGCGGCCAAGGTGCTGCGCGCGGGCCCCGCCAGGCTGTCGAGAGCGGCCACGTCCGATTGTGGCAGTACCGCGGTGATGGTGACGGTCATAGGGTCTGCGTCATGTATTGCCGAGATGTTCAGCCAGAAAATCGGCGGTGCGGAAATTGGCAAGGCTTGCCGCCTCGCGGTCGTAATGTTCGCCGCCTTCGCGGGCAAAGGCGTGGTTGACACCCTCATAGACGTTGAGGCTGACGTTCGGATTGCCCTTGAGGGCGGCGATAATACGGTCGCGCGCTTCGGGCGGGACGAACTTGTCCTGCTCGGCGATATGCATCAAAAGCGGGCGCTTGATATGGCCGGGCTCGTCCAGATGTTCATCGATGGCGACGCCGTAATAGCTGACATTGCAATCGGCATCCGAGCGTTTCGCCATCAAGAAGGCAAGGCGCCCGCCCAGGCAATAGCCAATCGTGCCGGCCTGGCCGTTGTTTTGCTCCAGCGCACGGGCAGCGCTGAGGGTTGCTTTGAGATCCTCGACGCCGAGGTTGATGTCAAATCCCTGATAAAGTTCAAAGGCGCGCTGCCATTCGGTTTCGCTTTTATCGGTCAGCTGTACGTGGGGTTCTTGGCGCCAGAACAGATCGGGGCAAACGGCGATGTAGCCCGATTGCGCCAGCTGGTCGCAAATATCACGCATGACTTTATTGACACCAAAAATTTCCTGGATAACCAGGATGACCGAGGCGGGCTGATCCGTGTTGGGATAGCGCACATAGGCGCCAAAGCTGCCCGAACCATCGGCGGCTTTGACGGTCAGGGGGGCATGGGGCTGGCTCATGTCGTCTCCTTAGCTTTGTGTCAGACGCGGCGTCGTGGAGCATAGCGTGCCACAAAACAACACGTGTTCCAATATTTGATACGTGTCACGCTCAGCCGTTGGCGGCTTTATGCAGGCTTTGCCGCAGTGCGGTGGCAAGGGTGGCGGTGACCGCCGCCGGATCGGTGACGGGGGCGAGACACTGCCGGCCTAAACAGACGGCCAAACCGGGGCGATCATGTAACAGCCACAGGGCATCGGGCACATAAACCTGGGCCAAGGCCTGCCAGTCGGGGCCCGCATGCAACAAAAGAGGGTTCTGGTAAAACTGCAGCGCCGAGAGGCTGGCGGCCATTGCGGCGAAAGAGTCCCGCCCCGGGGCGGCCAGAGTCAGGGCGAGCCGGTCTGCATGGTCTTGCCAGGCGGGATCGGTCAAGGCCAGCACCGTCATCACCCGCAAGGCGGCAGCGACCGCCGCCGGGGCCGGTGCATCATAAAGGGGCGGGACATCGATAAAACTGTCGATATCGGTGGCGGCACGCGACCCCCAGCGCCCATCGCCGCGCCCAAAGGCGGCAAGGGCGGTGGTCATGATTGCCGCTGCCCGGGAAAGATAAGGGGAAGAGGTGTGCCAGTGGCATTGGGCGAGGGTGACCGCGCATAAAGCCAGCGCCGTTGCATCATCGGCCAGGGCCACTGCGGCCGTGTCATTGAGGACATGGCGGGGCGGCTGGTCAGAGCTGCTATCAAGCGTGGTGAAGAGGCGTGCGGCGGCATTTTGCCAGTCGGCACGATTGAGGCGCCAACCGGCAGTGGCGATAGCGGCGATCATGCGGGCATTGGCGTCGGTCAGGATTTTATCATCACGACCAGGCGGGTCACGTTCGCTGCGGGCATAGAGAAGTTTTTTGCGGCACAGGCGCAGAACATCTTCGGTCGCGGCATCGAACAGACGGGTGCGTTGCAGATGGCCGTCGATCAGGTGATAGGCCTCAAAAAACACCGCTGCATGATCACCTAGGAGATTGGTGATCTCGGTGCTTTGCCAGAGGTAAAAACCGCCTTCGACATATTCGCTGTCCGCATCGAGGCTGGCGATAAACAAACCCGTGGCGTCGTCGTGCAGGTCACGCTGGACAAAGGCGATGGTGGCAGCAAGCGCGTCGATCAACAGCGGGTGGGGACGGTGGCTGATCACATCGGCCAATAGGTGTACCATTAAAGCCTGATCATCGAGCATTTTTTCAAAATGTGGCGTCGTCCAAGCGGCATCGACGCAGTAGCGAAAAAAGCCGCCGCCGAGATGATCGTAAAGACCACCGCGGCACATGGCATCAAGTGCGGTCACCACCGCATCGAGACCAGCGGCATCGTCGCGGCGCAAAGCATCGTCCCACAATAAACGCAGTCGCGTTGCTTGCGGGAATTTGGGGGCGTCGCCCAGACCACCGTGGGCGGGGTCAATCTCGGCGCGGATGTGGCTGGCGGCGCGCGCGATAATTTCAGGGGTGATGGCGGGGGCGGGGGGTGGTAGTAAACGGTTTTGCAGTGCCGTCGTTAAAGCGGTAATATTATGGGCGACCGCGTCGGTTTCATGGGCGTAGCTTTGCGCCACCCCCAATAATACGTCGACAAAACCGGGCAGACCGTGGCGCGGCAGCGGCGGGAAGTAGGTGCCGCCCCAAAAAGGCTTGCCCGCCGCATCCAAGAACATCGTCAGCGGCCAGCCACCCTGGCGGCCCATCAGGGCCAAGGCTTGTTGATAAAGGTGGTCAAGATCGGGGCGTTCTTCACGGTCGAGTTTGATGCAGACGAAATGCTGATTCAT
>JAIXUW010000240.1 GCA_027483355.1 Alphaproteobacteria bacterium | reverse complement strand
GGGCAGAAATATACGGCGTCCAAGAAGAATCCTCTGCGGAGTTTCGAAAACTCCATCCGCGCCTGTGCACTAAAAGATATTATTCTGCGGTGGTTGGAGCATATGGAGAGAGGGCGCGGCGGAGCGGGCGGCGCGGCTGGGGGGGCCGGTGCTGGAAAACACTATTTTTTCCGACCAGTTGCGGCTCTGAAGGTGGGTCACAAGGGCACAGTGGTAAAACCTGCAAAGGCGGGGCGAAAGTAAAATTGGTGGTGGTGACCGGTGGTGACAGCCCCTTAAAGAGAAGCAACTCTATACAGGAAACGATGCAGCACGTCGCAGTCTTCCAGGAGCAGGTTGCGCTTACACCGCGTGATATGCGGGACCAGATTGATTCTATTGATGAGCTCCTCTTGAGCAAGCTTCAAAAGCGCCTGGAGGGTCGTTGCTCGCGACATGGATTTGTGCTGCCAGACACACTGAAGATTGTGAGCCGCTCGATGGGTGTGCTAGAGAAGGGGCGCTTTACAGGGAGCGTGCTGTTCTATGTACAGGCAGAGGGCACCGTGCTGAATCCACCGGATGGGGCCACTCTGGAGGGCGAGGTTATCCGCAAGAACAAGATGGGTATGTATGTGAATTACCAGAACGCAATTCGTGTAATTGTCCCGCGTGATCTCCACATCGGCGATGAAGCGTATGAGGCTGTCGAGCTGCGCGAGATTGTAAAGGTGGAGATTAAGAAGTCACGTTTCCAGGTGAATGACCCGTTCATCCTTAGTGTGGGTCTGTTTCAGGGCTCTGTAAAGAAGGCGCCATTGGAGGCTGCGCCAGCGAGTGGTGCGGTTGCTGAGGGGGAGGGTCTGCTTCCGGAGGAAGAGGAGGGGGTGGATGCCGACGCCGCTGAGGAGGAGGCGCCTGCTGCGGAGGCTGATGCCGACGCCGATGCTGACGCCGACGCCGCTGAGGAGGCCCCCGAGGATGAGGAGGCACCTGCTGACGATGCTGATAGTGCGGCAGAGGGAAAGGAGGAGTAAGCCTAAACGACAGTAGGATAGAATGAGTGCCTCTGCAGCGGCCTTGCCAGCGGAGGCCTATGAAGAGCGGAAACGATTTTTGGATGAGCTGAAGGGGCTCTCCAAGGAGGAGATGGAGGATATTTATCGCCTGTTGCGGGAGTCAAAGGCTGAGTATGTCGAAAATAGCAATGGTGTTTTTTTTGATGTCTGTAAACTGAGTGTAGATACATTTGAAAGTCTTAAGAAGTATCTTGAATTTTGCCGTAAGAATCGGGCAGAGTTTGCTGAGCGAGAGGAAGCGGAGCGCAAGGCGGAGGAGGCCCTGGGAACCTGGTCGGCGGTGACGCGAAGGAACTAAAGCCCGCGCGCATAGTTCTATATAGGAATGGCAGCGGCAGTCGCACTACAGTCACCACTGGAGCTCGTAAAGACTCTACAATCGTGGGTTATGGACAATCCCCATCGGAAGCGCGGAGTGCCTCCGATCGAGATTCGAACGATATCTGATACGCAAGAGGGAGAGGACATCCCGGCGGCGGCTGCGGGAGGGCTCGTTCCTACTCCTCTTGAGCCCCCCGGTCCTGTCAGCCTCTGGCTTTGGAAAACGAATCCTGAGTATCGCGCAGGCAGTGCACAGATTCGGCGGAGCATGATTCGTGAGGCAATTCTATCTCTCACGGAGCGTGCTGAAAAGGAGCTGAAGGGCGTGCGCTGGTCTCGAAAGAAGGTGATTGAGCAGCTTTCGGCACAGCAGACAGCCGCCGTTTCGCCGCCGATGCAGACGCCCGAGCTCGATGCTGGCCTTGCGCATATGCTCGGCTATCAGAAGGTTCTGGTGGACGAGCCGGCAAAGAAGATTTCTTTTGTGCCGGCGGACCCCCGGTCGTGGAGTGCCGAGCTGCCGGTGTGGTGCTCTACAACGGGCGGGCGGGCAGTGCTTCATCGCACGGGGGAGGAGTCAGTAGGCGCAGGGCTGGCTGGCTGGCTAAGTCGGCTGGAGGATGAGGGGTGGCGTATGGATTGGCCAGAGGCAGATGGCACTTTGGAGGACCTGAAGCTGAAGATGGCGCAGCGCGGAACGAGTGTGCGGGCGGGGCTGGTAGGAAAGCCGAAGAAGGCTGATTATGCTGCAGCAGTTGGGCGTGCGGAGGCAATTGCAGCTCTGTCAGCGCGGGGGCGGGGTGGGCTGGGGCAAGAGTAAGCCGGGAGCGCCTAAAATTGGGCGGAACACGCGTCCGCCCAAAGCAATAGCTACCATTGTCAATAGAACTCCGGGACCATGGAACTCTTCTCGGCCGAGGCAAACTCTCTGCAATCCATGGTTGGAGAATGGCTCAAGAAGCCAGATCACGAGGTTGAGGCGACGTTCGGTAAGGGCGGGCGCGTCGATTCCTCGACCTTCATGGCAGTTGCCCAGCGGTTGCGCTCAAAAGGGTATCGTGCGGCGGCGCCTGAGGACATGCTCACGATTGTTACACCGGAGCATGTGAGAATCACTCTCTCCAGCCTCGCCGTCATTACGCAGTATTGTGCGGATGATGACCTGGCGACGAAGCCGTTTCGCGCCATGTTCAAGGACCGTGCTACCGCGGACAGCAAGGTGGATCTAGAGGATTATGAGACGCGTATCAAGGCATGTTCGGAGCGCCCCATGGTACGCGATGATGCGGTGGTGAAGCGACTGCTGGAGACATGGGCAGAGCAGCGCAAGGGGTTTCGTATGATTCGTCGGTGGAGCTTTGAGGCGGATGGGCTACGAATTGATATGTCCATTGTGCGGGCGACAAAGAAGGACCCGACAGGCACCTACAAGTGGCAGCGGCGGTTTCG
>JAIXUW010000083.1 GCA_027483355.1 Alphaproteobacteria bacterium | reverse complement strand
TATCGAGATCGAAGCCCCGACACTGGATCAGGCTGAGAGCATGGCGGAGGATGACGCACAGCGTCTCTCTCTCGACTGGCATTATGAGGATTCTGAACTGACATGTTACGGGGAACTGAGCGAGGGAGAGGAGAAGCTATGGACAAACCACTACAAGTGTGAGTGTGGTTGCGAATGGCAGGATACATGGGACAGTCAGTGCGACGACAGGTGCCCTAAGTGCGATACGTCATGCTCTCCCCACATGTCATGCTCTCCGCACGAAAGCGAAGAGGCACCGAAATGAAGAGGCATGAGCCCTGCTCTCACCTACGCCCCTCCTACGACAGGCTTGAACTCGCTCACTACATAACGCGAGACCCCGACACTGGCGAGATATCATGGGAGCCGACCGCGATAGAGGACGAACTTATCAGACTTGGCCTCATTGCATCAAACGCAAAGCAGCCCCGCGATTTACGCGGGGCTCAAGACCCGGATACATGATACCATGACGGCGCTTACTTACTTCGCTGTTGTAGGGATTGTGATGGCCATCCTGTTCATGACAAAAGACCCAATGGAGGGAAAATAAAATGCGCGGAATTCTTATCGACCCGTTTACACGCACAGTCTCTGAGATCGAAACGAGCGGCAAGCTTACCGAGATTTATGAACTGCTGGGCGTGGAACTCGTGACCGTTGTGTCGGTGGGAGAGGACCAGAGCCTGTTCCTCGATGACGAAGGCCTGTTGGTGCCGAAGGCAGATCAGGAATATTGGAATTGGAAAGGATCGAACCAGCCCTATGCTGGCAGGGGATTGATCCTAGGCCTTGACGATGAAGGCGATAACATCGACGCGACAATGGGCAGCTTTGAGGTTGCCATGCTCGTCACCTTCCTCGACAAGGAAGGACTCGACCCCGAAAAATACATTGGCTTTGGCATTCATACTTGGTGAAACATGAGCAAGCTTAACAAATGCGCCGCTGAAGGCATGTACCGCATGGAAGGCACGAGCGTTTGGATATTTGCGGATGACGCAGATATCTGGATCATCAAGGGGGAACAAGGACTGAGCATCTCTGTGTGGAGCAAGGACACAAACAGGGACCCCATCGACGCAATTAACCTCAACTGGAAAACAATCAAAGGGGGGGATTGATGGTTGTCTTGTTGGTCATATTCTTAACAATCCTAATCCTAATAGGCATCGAAGCAGCGTTTAAATGAAAAGGGCCGGGAGAAATCCCGGCCTAAGTTATTTTGGGAAGTGTGTGTTACGCTGCTGGCTAGCAGCACGATTTCCTCATCACCCTATAGACCGGGCCAGTCTCATCCCTTTTTGGGATCTCTATGCTGAATCTCTCCAGCAAGCGCGCCATAGGCCACCAAATCCACAAAGCTATCCAAGTGATCCGGCGTCTCTACCAATCGCGCAATCTTTAACCATGCCATGCACAAGGCAACCTGAGCAGGACTCACATTCACCCCCAGAATCTCTGACCATCCCGCCGCAATGCGCCTGTGCATTTCCAGCGCATCACCATAATCCTTCGCGCGCTGACCATTGATCAAGTCAGACGCGGAGTTCAAAATCTTATCGCGGTCAATATTACCTATCATAAAAGGTTCAGAAACGTCCTTCCTTGAGATTGTGTGGCTCAAGTCAATCATATCTTCCGGCTTCCTCATGTTCCCTCCGGTATTCAAGATGCCACACAATCATGGCTATGTATCTTCCAACCTTTAACACAACTGGCTCTGGCATCCAAGGGCAAGCAAGGTGAAGTGCCTCATGGATAATTGTTTCCAGCCTCACCCTGCCAACCAGCCGATCATCTATCTCCAACATTGGCTGATATGGCGGCTGCTCATGAGGGTGGTTGTGGAGAAGCTGGGTTGCCAGTCCATCTGCCCCATGCCTGAGAAGCTTCCTCTCCACAATAAGAGGAAGCTTTCTCAGGTCAACGCTGCCATCCTTTCGGAAGCCCTTCATATCTCATCGAGCAACATGTTGATCTTATGGTGGATGCGCGTGACATGATACAAAGTTTCTTCGATGTCAAGCGTTGATATACATTCATATTTCGAAGACCCTTTAACCTTACCCACAAGTATCAACTGATCATACTTCCCTTCAGCAGCTTCCAGCACCTTCTCAGGAGTGAGATCGTCTTCATCTTTCTTGGCTCCGTTTACACCCGGAAAATCAACAACATTATCATCCATTCTTCTTCTCCTTCAACGCTCTGATGGCGGCTGCATACTCAAAGCTGTTCCTATGTCGTTCATAGGGAAGGCCCGGTATCCCAACTATCATGGGTAGCTCTGCAACTCTCTTCGCCGCCTCCTCCAGCGCCTCGGCACGGATGAGCGGGCGCATGACGTTGATGGCAGCGAGAATGGGGTCCGGCTGCGGCACTGACATCATCGCATCAGTGAAAGCTTTACGCGCCAACTCTATCTGCTCTGGTGTGGTGGTCATGGCTTCACCTCAACACGCGGCTTCAGTTCAACGAGGTCTTTTATGGAATTGCCAATACCCCAGTGGCCTTCTTTTGACCATGTGGTTACAACCCACTCGCCGTTCCTTTTAATTGCCCCGTGAACAGAATGGGAGCCACCTGCATCAACCGCATAGACACGGGCTTCGCAGCCATCTCTAGTCTTATACTGCTTACCAAGTTCAATCATCATCTTCCTCCAAAGCCTCATCAATAACATCAAGATCTCTCGCCGCGTCATCCGGCTGAAGAGACAACTCACACGACTGAACCAACACATACTTGCGCGCGACCAGCAGCGCCGCAGATGACGTTCCTCCCCCAGCGCTACAGCGCTGAGAGAGGATTAGCATCATCGCCACGTCCATGGGGTGCGGTTGTCTTGAGGAGTCGCCGCATATCCCTCATCGGCTTTACCAACCAAAGCGGAAATATCTAACCATACAAATTGGGGAAAAACAACAAGAAACACATGACGAGGTGTGGTCAATCGCTACCATTGTTGTTCTCCTGTGTCAGGGGGAGGGATAGAGATTGCCCTTCCCGGCCCTTGTACTCATAGACCCCCGGCCACGCATTGAGCATAGCAACAGCAAGATCAGCCATAATCTTCTCAGGAGCATCACTGTTTTTTCTTTTTGCCCAAGCCACACGCATGGCGCGTTTTACCTCGTAAGGAATTTGATCAACCGTCAGCATTGTTCTTCTCCTGCATAAGGGTCAGTTCAATCCAGTCCTCAGCGCCGTCAGTGTGGATTTCTATCCCCGGCCACGCTGCCAGCCCTGCGATGAGAGCGGTTCTCCAATCATCACTGATTGTTGGTCCTATGGCGTTGTAGAACGCATGACGAGCAGCTTTCACCACCTCATCAGGTATCTGTTCAGCCTTGATCATTGTTGTTCTCCTGAGAGTGCGGCGCGGGCTTTTAGGGTCCAGCAATCCGGCGCGTGAGGTTTGTATGAAACCTCTCCGCAGCAGACATAATTACCACATTCGTCTTCGTCACAGTAGGATACGCCTGCTCCATCTTCCAACGCAGCCTCCAGCGCCGCCCGCAGCCGCTCAACGTCAAGCCTGTATTCTTCAAGGTCAATACGGTTCTGCTCAATCTCATCAGCGGCTTTATCTAACATCCCAAGAGGATGAGTAGAAAACTCATTAATTTCCAACAGCCTCAATCGCTCCACAATATCACTCATCCCTGCGCCTCCAGTTCACGAACTTCACCCACTTGATCATCAGCCAGAGGATCACCGCCTCCAGCCTGTCTGCCCAATGCACCATCTATGTAACCTCTTATCATTGGCGATCCCCAGCGCCTTATACGCTGAAGGACGGCGCGAAGCTTTTCGATCTCTGCCTCGTCCCACCGGATAATAGCTTCTTGCACGACAATCATAGAGCGGAGGCGATTAATCTCGGCGTCCTTCTCAGCAAGGACCTTATTTAAATCCTGCATCACAGCTTGAACTCCCTTTCCTCTGTAGGAGAGGGCTCGACATAGCATGTCGTTGATGTATTGTAAATAAGATTTGTTGCGCCTTGTTTCCCGACCCATGCAAATCGGCACTTCCACACATGAATTTGTGCCGTCAGTGGATCGTCCTTTTCCCTATGTACTGTGACCCCGCAGTCTGCTTTCGCGAACCACGCCGCCGATCCAGATATGTCGTAACCGCCGGGGACCGGGATCTTCCCGTCTGTGCCGCGCTGTAGTTTGGTGGGATGCGCGACGAACCAGATATGGACCCCGTGCCCCATCGCGAACGCCTTAACCTTCGTGAGCATGTCCGAGATCCATTCCGTCTCAGCCTGATTGCGATTGTCTCTGCTGATAAAATTATAAGGATCAATAACAGCGCCGCGAACGCCATAACGGAGGATGGCCACGCGGAGCCTGTCCAGAATGCTATCAAGGTCAGCAAGCCCACCATCATCCTGCCAAACAAAGGCAAAATGCTCCTGAACCCAGTCGAGTGCCGCATTGAACTCCTCACCGTTCATCCTCCGTGTCGGGCCTTCAAAGAAGTGAAGTTGCGCCCTCTTCGCCATCAGCTTTGATATGTGTAAACGCGGCTCGTTCTCGAAAGAACAGATGCCAAACCTCCACCCCTTCTTAGAGGCAAGATTAACCATCAACTGGTCTATAAATTCCGACTTGCCGCTCGACGGCACTCCAGTACAAATTGTGACTTGGCCCGGCACGATAGTGTAGAGGTCATCGACCGATAAATACCCAGTCGATTCTCCTTTACCCGCTCCTTTTTCGTATAGCTCCCGTATCGCATCCCGGAAGTGGAAGGCATCGTAGAGGCCTTGGACTGGCCAAGGCTGGGCCGCTTCGGTCGAGCGCTTAAGAGCCGCCGCACCGCATTTGACAAGGCATTCATTTGCATCCTTGATACCCTCGGGGAATTTAATGCGCCAACTCTTGCCCTTGCCAACTCTACGAGCAATCTCTTCGGCCAGCGCTTCTCCCGGACCATCATGGTCTGTCGCAATGAGCACCCTTTCAGCAGCATCGATATATTCCTTCGCATCCCACAAGAATTTAAACTTGCCATCCTCGGATGGATCGATCTTACCTTCCGTCACTTTCATTGGTGCCCCGTTCGGGACACTCACGGCCCTCACGCCAACCTCTGCGAGTGCCAACACATCCATCTCGCCCTCTACGATATAGATGTTGTCACCCTTCTTTAAGTGCCTAATACCAAAGAATGAATCCGGGGTTTGCCAGCACAAGAATTTCTTCTCGCCTGTAAAGCGCTGCTTGAGCGCAACCACATTCCCTGTCTTGTCGTAGTAGGGGAAACCCACAACAGCCTCATCCCCCTTGTCATATCCCACCAGTTCATATTTGAGTGCCGTGGAGGCGGATATACCTCTTTCCGAAAGCCATTCAAGATGCCGATCTTCGATGGGGTTGAAGTCCTCTATCTTGCGGCGCTCCACCACCTTATCTTTGCGGGGTTCCAATTTTTCATATCTCCTATGCTCTGAGCGCATGGGTATCAAACCCTCGACCCCGCAATGGTGGCAGGAATACACAATCCTGTTGTCATCGCGATTGACGCTGAGACATGCCTCTTTCTTGTTCCGCCTTCCGAAGGAACACCAAGGGCACTGATACTTGTGCTGCCCATAGCGGGCTATGTTAATAAGATTTTGTTCGCGGCTCATGGGGATTACTCCCCATCTTCGGCCTTGGTTTCAAAGATCCCGTGGAGAGGACATGTGCCATCCATCCAATATCCTGTTTGGATAGTGCCGTCCTTGGTTTTGATTGGGATGCCCTTGCCGTGGTTGTTGTCAAGGACTGGGCAGGTGCAGCCAGCTTCAATGGCTTCCTTGGTTCCGGGGTTTGGTTTTGTCATGGTGGTTCTCCTTTTTGCTGACGCTCAAGCTTGCGTATGAGCGCATCAACCCTTGCATCATAAAATTTCTCTACACCCGTTCTTCCTGCCAAGGCAATAGATTTCTTGAACCCGGCATGATCCTGAAGTAGATCGTTTCTTGACCCTAGATCACCCTTAACAATTCTCTCTATTGTTTTTTCCAGATGTTGCTCAGGGGAAGAATGAAGCTTTGATCTCTTGGCCCACAAACTTTCAAATGATTTAAACGACATACTTCTCAATGCCGCCCTGATTTTTTTCTTTTTCGATGTTCCGTTTGTTGTTGATAGCCACATTCTTGTGGCGTCTTCAACTGGAAGCTTCATGCTTCTTTGAAATTTATGAAGCATGGCGTGGCAGTCTGCGCACATTGGAATCAGGTCGCCATCTTCTTCCTGATATATTCTTGCATAGCTCCTATGATGCAAATGAATCTCTTTCTCATCTGTGCCGCAGGATCTACACTCTTTGTGGTGGGTTTCATAATAGGAGGCCTTTCTCGCCGCCCATTCCTTTGAACTTATGTACTTGTTGTAGTCGCCAAAGCCAAATGAAGTGGGCTTTTTCTTTCTAGGCTTCCGCTCAAATTTCTCAGATACACCAATCTCATCAAGTATAGAGAGCTTCTTCGCAAGATTTCTCTCAGCCTTCTCTATAGCTCTGTTAATTTTTTTTGTTTTTGGATCTTTCTTCTTAAGCTTGGCTATGTTTCTTTTTATTTGCCTTATTGAAACTCTTATTGCTGTTATGTCCATTACACCCTGTCCGATGAGAGCGAGGTTTCGGGCAACAGCTACCACTTCCTACGGAAGTTAATCCGCAGGATTGGTAGCTGGAATTCTGTCCGGACGAGCCGCTTCGGCACGAACAACAGGCAACTAAGGCAAACTGCAATTCAGGATGTTTCTCTATCCGTTACCGGAGCCGCAATTTAGGCGGCTATGCGAGAGAGTATTCCTCATTTGCGTAGGGTTGTCGCTCTTCACTAACAACCCCCATCATTTGCCCGTCCCATCCCTTTCGGGAAGCTACGGTTTACCTGCCAGCATAGTTGCCAACCAGCAGGGCCGACCAGTGCCGAAGTGGCCAAAGCACCGGAACCTCAACCATACCACACGGCACTCAAGATATGCAAGCCTACAGCTTATCTGCAAAACCCATGTTGTTTTCGATGTAGGTTCTCACTAAGAACCTGAATTGCATGGCTTTTTTGAAGGCCCGCTTGCTGCTTCTCTCGCCCATAACCGACTGGAACAAGCTATACATAAAAGGCGTATCTACCCCAGCAAAACTGCATACCTCATCAAAGTCCGGGGTTCCCACCCAACTTACGGCCTCCTGTCTCACCTCTGGGTTGTTTACAGAACAATCAATGAGAGCCTGCGCCAGAACATGCAGCCAGAGAATTCGTTCGTTCGTGAGGGATGTGCCGGGTTGATCAAATAGGGCCGCGTAGATGCTTTCTTCTTTTTGCATAGCAGCTATGCGTCCAACGCATGGATCTTCTCGACCATGATTTCGGCACGAGGATTGTACTTGTCGAGGCCCCAGTAGAGATGCTGTTCCTTAACGGCGCGGTCGTTCTTATAGATGCAATCCTGCATCAGGTCGAAGATCAGGCTTGCGTCTAGGTCTGGCCTGCGGCTGGCATACCATATCTTCATCGTGACGCGGAGATCTCCTTCCATCAGGGGATCAAGCACGGGGCACTGTCGTTTAAACATATCGGAGTAATTCAGGGCTTTCTCGCTCTTGATGAAAAGCTTGCCCGTCCATCGTCGGTTGTTGGACTTCGACGCTGGTTCCCCGAATATGGTGAAGGTGATTATTGACTTGTCTACGGCACTCATGTATCCCCAACACTATGAGGATCACAAACAAGCACGGCGTCCCTGAGACCATCGTCAGGGCAGTTCAGGACGATGAGTACGACAAGGGGGATTCCGTTCTCTCTGTGACTCAGTTGATTTCGCCACCCCGGATTGTAATACTACAGAGTGTAAACCAACACAACCTTGAGGTTGATGTGGTTAACAGAGTGCCAGCATTGCTCGGCACTGCGGTCCATAAGATCCTCGAAAAGGGATCAAAAGATCTCCCCCACTACCATCTCGAAGAACGCCTCTTTGATGTGGTAAGGGGTTGGAAGATCAGTGGTGCCGTGGATGTGCAGATCGATAATGGCGATGGCACATGGGACATCAACGACTACAAGATCACATCGGTGTATTCGGTTCAGTCTGACAAGCCTGAGTGGGAACAGCAACTCAACTGCTACGCATACCTCGCCTACAAGAATCATGGTCGGAGGCTAAGAAGCCTGAAGATCGTAGCCATCCTGCGGGACTGGGTGAGGAAGCAAGCCGAACTCAAGCCAGACTACCCGCAGTCACAGATCGCCGTTGTCGATATTCCATTATGGACGTTTGAGGAGCAGGAGGCGTTTGTTGAAGGGCGCGTACTTCTGCATCAGGCGGCACAAAAAGCTGTTGACAGCGGCGAACCACTCGTTTATTGCACTGATGAAGAGCGCTGGGTCCGAGGCGAGACTTGGGCTCTTATGAAAGAGGGCCGCAAAAGCGCGGTAAAGCTTTATGACAACCAAGAAGACGCGACCAGAGCCGCCAAAGAGCTTGGAGAAAGCATTGGCCTCAACCCCGGACACTACGTCGAACACCGACACGGTTCCCCAATACGATGCGCCGGAAATTACTGCCTCGTGGCAGGATATTGTCGGCAATGGCAAAGGAGTCTTGTACAGGGCTCTGGCGATGGCTCAGGCTGAATGCCAAAACGTGGTGATGAATAAGGTGAACCCGCATTTCCGTAGCAAGTATGCGGATCTTTCCGCAGTGCGGGATGCGATTATCCCAATCTTCAGCAAGCACGGGATTGCAATTATTCAAGCCCCGCACAATGACGGGTTTAACGGGTTCTCTCTTGAGACTCGGCTTGTCCACGAAAGCGGTGGGGAGATGTTGTTTTCATTCCCCCTTCCAAACGACACTACAAACATGCAAAAGATTGGGTCAGCAATTTCCTATGCAAGGCGCTATACACTAAGCGCAATTGCTGGTGTTGCAAGTGAAGAGGATGATGATGGCAACGCGGCGACGAATCCCAATGGTGGGGGACAATCCGCCGGAAGTCGTGCTCCCGCTGGAGGACCTCAAGCTAGAGGTGAGTCTCCGGGCGGAACGAACGGAGGTATCGTCCTCTGAGGAGGCGAAGGAATTCGACTGGGACGCATGGTCGGGGCTTATGATTTTTGCCTTGATCATACCGAAGGACGTCGAATGTCTGGTTGACTACTGGAAGGCCAATGCCAATATGTTGGATTGGGCAAAGAAGGTAAAGCCAGAAATCTATGAAGTGATAAGGCTGGCATTTGCTGCCAGAAAACTACAGGTACAAGGAGGCCAAGATGGCTAAGTATGACAATAAGAACAGGATTGTAGTGTTCCGAAACAACAGGAAGCGTGAAGGCAAGAAGGACGCTGACTTCAACGGCACATTCACAGATGATAATGGGCGTGAGTTTTGGGTTAATCTCTGGACGACCGACCCAGAGAACGGGGGAGAAAAATTCCTCTCGGGGTCTGTAAGGCCGAAGGATGCTCCGCGTGAGCAGCCTCGCGCCCCGGCACCTAAATTGGAACTGGAAGACGAGATCCCGTTTTAACGGGGTCTCTACAGATCCTCGACAAGGTAATATAGGAGAGAAATGTGTCTAAGCATAAATTCAAAAACGGTCATCTTGTTGTTCTTGACCCGACTGGGAAAAAGAATCATCCGGTTGGCAAGGTGACTGGAGAGGTGACTTTCCTTGACAATGCTCTTGCGTATTTTGTTTCGGTGGCAGACCCATATAATAACATGGTAATCACCCGCCATCTTGTAACTGAAGATGAGATCCATGCTGTTGAGGTAGCTACCCTTTAGAAAGGTAGGGCCAGTGGGGTTTCCCTCCTTTTCCCGCGACTGGCGACCCTTTCGACTCACTGGTAAAGAAGCTGGACTGTGGTAGGGAATAGCTTTTCAAAACCCGCAATGTGAGCGCTGCCCCGGCAACAACGTGAGCCGGGG
>JAIXUW010000144.1 GCA_027483355.1 Alphaproteobacteria bacterium | reverse complement strand
TCTTTGCAGCCACTAAATAAAATACGCAACGCCTATGACCGGGAAAAATCGGCATTTGGTCGTATTGATGCCTGGCGCGTGGTAGCTGGCCCCCAAGCAACCGAATACAACATTGTTTTTGTGAACAGTCCCCTGGCTGATGATTTACGTCACCAGGCCAATCCCAAAAAAGTGCACCCGGACAAACCGGCAAGCATCTTCAACTTTATCAACAAGCCCGCCATAAAAGAATTCATGCAAAAAATCGATATTGGCCTGTGTCAGATTACCTATAACGGCCAAAAGATTTTCACCACTGACGCTTATGAGCAGGATGTAAAAGAAAAAACCATCACGCTGGTCAATCCCGCCAATAGTTACCTATATCATATCGAACGGGTCTGCTTGAAATACCCCGACTTTAAACAATGCGCCGCGACCCAAGAAGTCTTGCGCACCAGACGACTCCCCACTGCGCCCGCACGGCCGGACGGGCAGTATTTAACCAATTATATCGCGGTTAGGGCATATATGTGATGCGCGATATATTCAAAAAGAAAGCAACTGCTGATAGTACCGTATTGGTGGATAGCCAAGGCCTTTTACAATGGGTTCAAACAGGTGACATTGCAGCGCTGCGCGGATATTTCGACCAAAGCCTGACGGGCACCGTTATTGTAGAACCCACCTGGCGACATTTATTGGCGGCGCTGAATAAAGGCGATATGCCGATGATGCGCCTGCTGATCACCTGGGGGGCGCGGCCCAATAAAACCGTCTGGCAAGATTTAACCACACACGATGTGCAGCGTTTAAGGGTTGCGGGTGTTGATCCGCGCGATTTGCCCGAGCGTGACACCATCGCCCCCCATCCTGATCAGGTTTTGGCGGATCAAATTCCCGCTGAGTGGAAAGCGCTATTAAACGCCCTGCATCAGAATGGCTCACCCGAAGCGGTGATTGCTGGGGGGGCACTGCGCGACCTGGCGCATGGCAAACCCATCAAAGATGTGGATATCTTTTTGGCCCAGCCTACTTTTAAATGGCAAGAAAAGCTGATCCGCAAAGCCTTCAAGGACGCAGGACAGCCCTTAAAACAAGAAACCAGAATTTATTGTGATATCGATGACCACGTAGTTGATATGTCGATCATAACGGCGCTTAAAAAAACCTCCATGTATAGTCAAAAGACGATTTTTGGCATGACGACCGCATGGGTGGCGCAAACCAAAGACACCGAATACAACATTGTTTTCATGAAGGGTGATTTAGCTGACCATCTGCGCAGCGGCGCCAAGTATGGCGGCATGACCGCCACAACGACCGTTGAAGCGCTGATAGATCGCTTTGATGTAGGCCTTTGCCAGATTGCTTTTAACGGTCGTGAGGTCATCAGCAGTCATCAATACCATATGGATCGGATCCACAAGACACTGACCTTGACACGGCCCGACGAGACCAGCTTCAATCATTTGAAGCGCATCACCGAAAAATACCCCGACTTCACGCCGGATGCGCGTATCAAGGCGATCTTGCAACCCCCGATTTTGCAACCTCCGCCAGTAAAATCCCAGCGTGCTTTTTACTACAAAACGATATATGGCCGCGGAAGGATCATATCATGATGTTTGGTAAGAAGAGCCCAGCGCCAACTCTCCCCGCCCTCGACAGCGAAGGTCTTTTGCTGTTGGTACAGTCAGGCAATGTGGCCGCGATCCGGCGGTATTTTGATCAAACCGTCACGGGTAGCACGGCTGTAACACCCAGTTGGGTACATTTAGAAGCGGCCCTCGTGCGGAACGACATGCCCATGATGCGCTTTTTGATCACCTGGGGGGCCCGGCCTGATGCAGACAGCGCAGCACAACTGACGGATATGCAAATAAAGCGCCTGCGTATTGCAGGCCTCGTCTTAAACGAGATGCCTCGACATTTCACTGAGATGGCGCAAGCTTCAATAAAAAACGACAAGCCTGTCAAGGAAGCTGTCACTGCCACCAAACAACAATTACCCTCGCACATCCTGCTTCCCAGTGAATGGAGCAAAGTCCTACAAGCGTTTCAGGAAGTCGCCAAAGCCCCCGAGGCGATGATTGTAGGCGGCGCCTTGCGTGATCTTCACAATAAAAAGCCTGTGTCGGATGTGGACATATTTCTACGGATGCCGTTGTGGCCGGGTCAGGAACAAAACACTTTAAAACGGGCATTTAAAAAAGCGGGACTGGAAATCCACATGCAGGAAGAACGCCGGATAGAAACCTACGGCGGCGTCATCGTTGAACGCCCACGCTTATTCACACGCCAGGGCGATGCAAGCCCATTTGTTTATAGAGATATGGGGCTGGGTGTAACCTCGGCCTGGGTAGCGGTTGCCGGCCCGGATCGCACGAAATATAACATTATTTTTATCGACAGTCCGCTGATGGATTACCTGCGCCGCAAAGCCAAAGAAAATCCGCATGACGAGAAACCTATACAGGATTACATTCGCCGGCTTGATATCGGCATTTGCCAGATCGCTCATCGCGGCAATCGAAGGATAAATATTTCTGCTGCTTACGAAGATGACGTCATCCACAAAAAGCTGACGCTGGTCAATCCACAGCAAACCACGTATGATCACGCTATGCGCGTTGTGGAAAAATATCGCGACCATAAACCGGATGCAAAACTGGTCGAGATCACCAAGCCACGCAACGACGCGAATACGTCAGCACGCCGGCAAAGCAGTCCCTATTCCATGATGCCTCCCGGCTGAAAAGAAACCGATGAACACCTCTTATCCTAATCGCCCACGCCTGCTTGGCGCTTTAATGCCGGCTTTGACAAAGGATATCTTTGGCGCGAAAAACCAGCTGTTCGGCAAAATGATCGCCGCTTGGCCGCAAATTGCCGGGGCAGAGATGGCGGCACTGACGGTACCGCTGGACTTAAAATTTCAGCGCAGCCCCAAAAACGCCGACAAGAAAAACCCGGGCAACGCCAAAGCGGTTTTACATCTGGCGGTGCAATCGGCCTATGCGCTCGAGCTGAGCTATCAAAAAACTTTGCTCATCGAGCGTCTGAATATGTTCTTTGGCTATGCCGCCATCAGCGATATTAAAATTGTTCAGCACTCAGAAGTTATGAATAATAAATTCACCACGCCACCACCCAGACGCCCTTTAAGCCCCGAAGAAACAACCAAACTGGGCGATATGGTGGCCGGTATCCAAGAAAAGGATTTACAAACCGCCTTGGAAAATTTAGGAAAAGCAATCATCTCGCGCCAGAAAAGCGCATCATAACCAAGGATTTACAGAAATGGCAAAAGTCGCCGCAAATACCCTGCGTAAAGGCATGGTCGTCGAATACAACGAAAAGCTCTGGGTTGTGCTGGAAAACGAACTGCGCTCGCCCGGTAAGGGGGCAGCCGTTGCCCAAGTTGTCATGCGCGACATCAAGGCGGGGAATAAAATGGACATCCGCTTTGCCACCCATGACATGATCGAGCGCGTGCGCGTCGACGAAGAAGATTTCCAGTTCTTGTTTGCCAATGAAGATGATTACACTTTTATGAACGTCGAAAACTACGAGCAGATTATCGTCGCCAAGGACTTGATCGGCGAGCCCGCCCAATTCTTGCAAGACGGCATGATCTGCCAGATGTCGATGACCGACGGTAAAGCCCTCGCGGTGAAACTGCCAGAAACCGTCACCATGACGATCACCGAAGCTGACCCTGTTGTAAAAGGTCAGACCGCCTCATCGTCGTATAAACCTGCGGTCCTTGAAAATGGTGCCCGCGTGATGGTACCGCCGCACATCGAAAGCGGTACACGCATCGTGGTCCGCACCGAAGATTCATCCTACGTTGAACGCGCAAAGGATTAAGCAACTCTCATGTCTGTCCGCCGTTCCCCGCATATGAATGTCATGGTCGAAACCGCCGAAAAGGCGGGCCGCATTCTGTTGCGCGACTTCGGCGAAGTTGAACAGTTGCAAGTGTCAAAAAAAGGCCCGGGCGACTTCGTGTCGACCGCAGATCATAAATCCGAACGCCTGATCCGTGACTTACTGGAAAAAGCCCGCCCTTCGTATGGATTTTTGCTCGAAGAAACCGGCGAAGTTAAAGGCCAAGACAAAGAGAACCGCTTCATCGTTGATCCGTTGGACGGCACCACCAATTTCCTGCACGGCCTGCCGCATTGGTGTGTATCTATCGCCTTGGAACGCCAGGGCGATGTGATCGCGGGTGTTATTCATGATCCGGTGAAAAACGAAACTTTCTGGGCCGAAAAAGGCCTGGGTGCCATGGTGAACAACCGGCGTATTCAAGTGGCAGCCCGCAAAAACCTGACCGACGCACTGATCAGCACCGCGGTTATACCTTCGCTGCAACCAGGTATCGACAACCTGGTCAAGGCGGGGGCCACCATCAGAAGTTATGGCGCTGGCTGTCTGGACCTATGCTATGTCGCGGCTGGACGTTTTGATGGTTATTTCGAAGACCAGCTGAAAACCTGGGATAAGGCCGCCGGCACCTTGATCGTGCGCGAAGCGCGCGGGGTTGTCAGCGAACTCGACGGTGGCGGGAATATCCTGACGGGTAATGGCACGCTGGCCGCCAACAGCGCATTGCACGGCGATATTTTGCGCGCCCTGGCGCCCATGCGCACTGCCGTGGGTCAATGAAGGGGGCGTCTACCATGCGTACCCATAGCCTTTCTTTGACTGTTATCGTTTGCGGTATGTTAGCCGCCTCACCCGCCAGCGCACAGTATTTTGATTACACGCCGCGTCTGCCGGATGTCGAAGTCGACTTGAGCGTCTTGGACGATGGTCGCGGCCAGCAGGATAGCCAGGCAAACAACCCCGGTCGTGGGCCGGTTGCGCGCCACATTGAAACAGCCCCTCTGCCCCCGCTGAACGTACCGCCCGCCAATACCGAAGGCTTTATGCCGCCCCTCAGAAGCATACCCCCCAGCGCAATGCCTCCCGCGCAAGCGGCACCCTTTATGCCGTCACCGTATGAGCGCAGCCGCGTGGTCGAGCGTATAGAACTTGAAAGCCCGGTGAGCCGCGGCACGCCCGCCTCGCCGTTCAATCCACCCGCTGTCGTGACCCCAGCCAAGCCCCGCCCCGAAGCCCCCCGCACGGCGCCGGCCGTGGTAGTCAAGCCGCAACCACTCTCCCCGCTGGACGGCGGCGCGCCCATGGTCATTAGCGGGTCAGTAGAGGACGACAGCGCGGGCATAGAACTACCCGCGCAGATTGTCAGAGACAACATTAAAAAAACGCCCACGGCGGAAGAAGTTACTTTGCCGGTCCGGAAACCCGAAACGGTGATGCGGGTGCCGCTGCCGATGCCAGAAACCATTGCCGCAAAAGTCACGGCACCAGCCAAAGCCACGCCAGTAACCGTGATAGACAATCCCCCCGAGCCACCGGTTATGCCTGCAGGTATTCGCAGCCCCGAAAGCGTGATTGCGGATCTCTACACCCTGCCAACCACCCCCATTGAAGGTGGCGAAGAACTGGCAGCATTGCCATTGATGGCAAACGAACAAGCCCCCCCGCCTGTTGATGCAGCCCCTGCCGATGATACAACACCGGCGGTTGGTCTGCTGGTATTTGATGGCGCCAGTGTGACGCTGGATGCAGCCATGCGCGATACGCTGGCCGATGTCGTCAAGCGCATGAACAAAGAAGACGGTAGCCGTCTGCTGATCCGCGCTTATGCGGCGGGTGGAGATGGCAGCAAGGCGAGTGCGCGTAACATCTCCCTCTCCCGCGCGCTGTCGGTGCGCGCGCATTTGATGGATGAAGGCCTCGCCACCAAGGATATCGATGTCCGCGCTATGGGGCGTGATACCAGCGTATCGCCCCTCGACCGCGTCGATCTGGTTTTACAGTAATCCACACACTTTAAAGATATCACGCCGCCAGTTGCAGACCGGCCAAATGCGTGTAGAGCGGATTTTGGCCGTATAAGGCCTCGTGGCTGCCGCTCGCCACAATACGCCCCTGATCGAGCACGAGAATACGGTCAGCCTCGCGCACCGTCGACAAACGATGCGCAATAATCAACGTGGTGCGTCCCTGCATGAGTTTCTTGAGCGCCTGATGGACGGCCACTTCGTTGGCGGCATCAAGGGCAGA
>JAIXUW010000234.1 GCA_027483355.1 Alphaproteobacteria bacterium | reverse complement strand
GCCGGCGCTATGGCTGCCCATACCGCGGGCTTGCGCGTTTTTGGCTTTACCGGTTTTTCAACCACGCCTGAGGAGACGGCAAAAGCGCTGCGCGATGCGGGCTGTCTCGATGTTTTTACGGATTGGAAAAGCCTACCCGAATATTTGCGCCGCTATGGGATGATCCGCTGAAAGATTAAAACCCGCTCTCGCGGATGATCACGCTCAGGATATTGCGCAAAAAAGATAATAGAGGACTATGCGCCTGGGCGGTTACCAGGACGCGTCCCGGCCCTGATTGCAGTAGAGCCGTCTTAGGACCACTTGCCTCTTCAAGGATGACGGCGAAAATTTGTTGGGCGGGCACAGTGCGGCCCCGTTGCGTGGCACCGCCTTCGACCATCGGAATGTCGCCCCCGTGTTCAGCTGCAAGCTCTGGATAAGGCAATACATCGACAGGACGGATATCGACGCGCGTTACTATAAAGTCGACGCCACCCAATTTTGCCCGCCCCTGACTGAGCAGGCGGGCCGATTGGCCAGGGGCCAGGCGGTGCAGCTGATCTTCGGTGACATAGGCGGTGATCTGCGCCCCTTGCCCCACCAGAATAGCAATGGGCTCCTTGGCAGCCAGCCAGTCACCCACGCGCATATCAGGCGGAATATCACGCACGATGCCATCGGCCTGCGCCACGAGCGTGAGACGAGACATCCCCGCCGCATAGGCGCGTACCTCGGCCGATTTGGCGGCAATTTGGCTGCGCAGCTGTACTGCTTTATCGTAGGTCTGACCGGGTAGCGCCTGCTGGCGGTATTGCTGACGCAGGGCCGAGGTTTGCGCCCGCGATAAATCGGCCTGCGCGGCCAGGTCTGGCGCATCCAGAACCGCCAGTACGTCACCCTTGCGCACCGCTTGACCATTTTTGACATTCAGCGTGATGAGCTGCGCCCCCACCGGCGCCTCGAGCGCATATTCCTGCGGGGCCCGCACATAGGCCGGTAAGCTCATGACGCGGTGAATGGGCAGCGCCGCCAGCACGAGAAGCACAGCCAGCGCCGCCAGTAATAACCGTAGAGTCGGCGCGGGTGATTTGACGCTGGCGATACCACGTTGCCACACACGCGCCTCGTTGACGATGGGCCGCAAAATAAAAAACCAGATCTCGACCGCAAAGAGCAGCAAGCCCAAAGCCTTGAAGAAATAGGCATAGACCAGCAGGGCGATACCGGTGAAAAGAATCAAGCGGTAAATCCAGCACGACAGCGCATAGATGATCAGAAAACGTGCCGTGCCGGTTGACCAGCGTTCGGGCGGATCTTCGGCCAGGCCCAGCAAATGGCGCCTGAGCCACCATTTGGTATGGGCAAAAGCGCGATCCTGCAAATTGGGGATATCGACGGCATCGGCCAGAATATAATAACCATCAAAGCGCATGAAAGGATTGGCGTTGACGGCCAGCGTCATGATCCACGTCACACCAGAGAGGACATGGAGCGCCGATTTTACCGCCCCGTCGGGCGAGAGCGCCCAGAGGATGGTGGCAAGGCTGGCCAGCGCCAGCTCGGCGATCACGCCGGCGCTGTCAATAATCAGCCTTTGCCGACGATCGACCAGCCGCCAGGCATGGGTCGTGTCCGTCCACAAAACCGGCCAGAGCAAGATAAGTGCCACCCCCATCCGCGGGACGCGGCAACCATAGTGTTTGGCGGCCAAGCCATGGCCGATTTCATGGATGATCTTGGCGAAAAAGATCATGGCGGCAGTAAGGGCGATGCCCTGCGGCGTTTTGATCAGCGCGAAGTCAGCTAACCACCGCGTCCAATCCTGTGAGACCAGCCAGATGCCCAAGGCCGCAGCCAGAAACAAGCCCCAAACGAAAAAGCGTGAGAAGATAAAACCCGTTTTTGTATTAAGCTGCGCAAGCATACGGTCAGGCTTGACCAGGGGTACTTTCAGATAGAGATAATTTTTTAAAAGCCAATTCAGGGGACCTTTTTGTTGGGCCCGCATCCGACTGACCAAGCGCTCGGTATCCTTTTCACCATCAACGGCGGTCAAGGCGTTGCTGCGCAAGAAATCGGCCACAGATAAAATATCTTTTTCATCGACCTGCAGAAGAGGACGGTCGCGCAAAGCGGCCAAGACCGCATCGGGCGGTTGCCCCGGCCGCCAATGCGCCAGAATTTCAAATTCGAGCCAGCCGATACGAAAATAGCGATCCGCCAGCGGGTCGCGGATGGTCCAGGTGGGCGCCCCGCTGCCGGTGCGGGGGCCCGGAAAAAGCTCCAGCTCGGCGCGCATGGCGGGTAGCGGCTCTGGCTTGTCTTTCCCCGCTCCCAGCTGAATTTGCATCGATGGACCCGCCATTAAATACCGATGAAGGCGCGGGTGACCGCAAAGGGCTTGCGCAGAACCTGCCAAATCAGCGGTCGATAGGGGCCATAAATCTTGGCGTTACCGACACTGCCCAGGCGGGGCAGATTATCCTGATCGGGTGACGTCCATGTCGCTTCAAGACGATAGCTGAGCGTGTTGCGCTCATCCATCGAGGCGCGATAAGAGGCAAAAGAAACCGCTGCCTCGATAGGCCGATGCGGTGCGGCCGCCGAAAAGAACAAGACCCGTGCTTTATCGGGCAGGGAGATATTATCTTGTACCGGCAGCCTGATTTCAACCTGGGTCCGGGCCGGATCGGCCAGCAGCATGATACGCTCGCCAATCGAGACGCTGCGGCCAATCCAGTCATAGGTATTGTCAAAGACGACAACCCCGGGTACGGGCGCTGTAATAGTGCTGCGCCCCAGCTGGCTGCGCGCATATTCGAGGTTGATTTTCTGCTGCTCGAGACGGCCACGGGCGGTGGCAAGGTTCGCACGCGCCTCAGCATCGGAAACAGCCTGCACGTTGGCCTGACGCAATTCCGACGAGGCAGCCGCCATCGATTGGCCGGAGGCTTCTACTTTGGCGCGCAGTTCTTCTTCGTCAAAACTGATGAGCGGGTCGCCGGTGGCGACGACATCATTGGGCGAGACGTGTACAAGGGCGATCACCCCCTGCATCGACGAGCGGATAACCACCGGGTCAACGCCCACGACTTCTGCCGGGGCCAGGACGGACGCGCGTACCGGCAGGAAAAGCAGCAAAACACAGGCGGCTAAAATCGCCCGCCGCTTGGGCTTGTGCCAGAGCCAGCCGAAGGCGCGCTGCCAGAGCCGTTGGCCATCACTTTGGATGGCCCCGGCTAAAGCATCGGCCAGTTTCTCCGCCAGCATCGCCTCACCCGAGGTCAGCGGCTGGCGACGCATCACCACCAAGACGCCTCTACGCTCGGCCGCACGGCCCTCTACGGGAATGGCATAGAGACGGTCACGCTCGACTTGCGCACGCACTTCGGCAGCGCTGTCGGCGGGTAGGGAAATTTCAGTGATGGTCGTAAAGGGCTTTTCGCGCCACTGTGGGGCCAGATCAAGCAGCAGGCGCACCAGCGGACTGTCGGGAGAGACCTGCGAGACGCCGGAAGCAGCGGTTGCCTGGGCTGGCAAGGGATTGGCGTGCTCCCATTCGATCAAGACCGCCTGCCGATAGGCAAAGAGCCGGGTGGTTTCGTTAACGGCGATAAAACGCGCCTCGTCCGCTTTGGCCCAGCGCAGTCGCTGTTCCAGCTGAATGAGCGTTAGCAGCGCATGCAAAGACTGTTCGTGCTGCGGGGGGGCTGGCTTCATGGCGTCACTTGACTGGAAGTCGGCGACGCGGGCGGCGGCACCAAGGCGGCGGTGCCCGACATACCGACCAATAATTCGGGTGGGCGTTTTTCCAACTCGGCATAGACCTTCACCGATTGACTGACCGGATCGACCCGCCCGCCGATATGGGTGATGCGGGCCGGATAGCGCCCCGCCGTTTCATCGACCACAATATCAAAGACCAAACCGGGTTTGAGCCAGGCCAGCCACTGCGAGGGCACGATCATCTCGGCTTCCAGCGTATCATCCTGGATCACTTCGACGATCAGATCGTTTTCGCGCACGGTTTGATAAGGCTTAGCACCCAAAAAGGAAATCCGCCCGTCGAAAGGGGCACGCACGCGGCAATATTCAGATTCTGTTTTGGCGAGATCGTAGCTTGAATCCGCCTCGGCTTTCTCGGCAGCCCGCACGGCGCTGTCGATTTTACTGCCCGTGCCCAATTCAAGTTGCCGCGCCGACGATGCGGCTAATCTGTCTTGCTTATTCTTGCGCGCCAAGGCCTGGGCCGCCAGTTGATCGCGCTCGTCGCAAATAAAGGCGACGATGATATCCCCCGCCTTGACGCGGTCACCATCGCGCAAAGGCACTTCGGCCACCACCCCGGTCATACGGCTGAGAATACGCGCCTCGTCTTGGGGCGTCAGCTGTACGCGAATATCCTCGGCCACAGGGACCGGCAGGCTATCCATAGCGGTCGTTTGCGCCCGGCCAGAAACACTAAGACCACTCACGATCGCAAGAGACAGCGCCAGGGAGAGTAACGTCAAACGCATTATTGATGATCCTGTGGAGTAGCCTTTGGGTCGCAGGCACCGGCGGCGCCCGGACAATTGATATGTTTGTTGATCTCGGCCACCTCAAGTGCCTGGGCGCGGTTCATCTCGCTGCCGGGGATCCGGGTGGGCAAGGGTTTAGGTACCAGCGGCGCTTCCAGCTGGGGAGCGGACGGCGCTGGCGTATTGACCGGGCTGGCGGGGGCTGCTTTGACAGCCGAACCGGGCGGTGGGGCAGACGGAATCTTCACCACATCCATCCAGCTGGGGGCATGGGTCGCCCGTGGCTGTAAAGGTGGTATGATCTCGTTGACATCGCGCAGCTTCAATGCCGGCAGATCCGATTTGACAGGTTCAACCGCAGGCACCGCGGGAACGGGTTTATCCTCAACAACCACCTCAGGCACAAGGCTGGCGGGCACCATGTTGGTGGTTTTCTCCGCAGCTGGCGGAGCGGCGGATACCGACGTCGGTGTCGGCAATTCCTTTTCAATAGACTCGAGCGTCTCTGTTGCGATCTTTTCAGGCGTTACGACTTGAATGTCTGGCTTGGTCGTGAGCGTTGCGGGCGCTGGCACCTTAATCAGTTCGGTCTCTGACTCGGGCTTGGTTTCCAGCGCGGTCTCTGGCCGCGCAAACAAACGGCTAAAGAAGCCAGGTTTTGTCTCTGACGAGGCCCCTGCACCAGGGTCTTCAGTAGCTTTTGGTTCCGGCGGGGTATCTGCGGCGACCCCGCTCTCTTTTGGCGCTGGAACTTCCTGCCAAACAATGTCTTTTGCCTTGATCTCGGGCACAGGCGTTGGGTTAACCACGGATGCACGCTCAGGCGACGCCATGGGAGCCGCTGCCTGTTCAGGTATAGCTTCAGGCGCCGGAGATGGCGCAGGTGCGAAGAGCCTTTGCAAGAAGCTGTGCTTTGCTGGCGCAATGGGCTCGGCTTCGGCTTCAACACGTGGACGCGCTTCTTTTATCGGCAGCGTTACCGGCGCGGCAGTTTCGGTCCGCCGCCAGGCATCCAAAACAATGTCTGCTTTGCGGCGTTTGTCGAGGATAACAAT
>JAIXUW010000227.1 GCA_027483355.1 Alphaproteobacteria bacterium | reverse complement strand
CGCGAAGCTTCCATGAACCGCGGCGTCTCTACCGTCTCGGCACCCACCATGCAACAGATGCTGAAAGGCGAAGTGCCGGCTGGGGCGAGCGAGAAATTCAAAAAGTCGTGGGAAGCGTCCAAAAGCAAGAATGTCTTCTCTAACACCAAAACGGCTGTCGATGCGCTGCCCAAGGCGCAAATCCCTTCTTTCAAAGGTACTGAAAGTTTGTGTGATGCGATCGCCAGAAGCGGTGAAAATGCGGAGGGCTGTGAGCGTGCGCTGTAAACACCTTCTGACCCTTCGTCGTACGCTCGGTGCGTTTATTGTCGCCGGTTTTCTGACCGCCTTTAGTGCGGGTCAGGCCAGCGCCGGCGATGCGGCAACGGCGGCGGCAAGCTGTGATCCCGGCGTGCAGCAGATCCTGCAAGACAATGCCAATGCCACCCGTGTGCGCGATAGCGCCCTGGCGCATGAAATCATCCAGCACTCGGATGCGTCTGCTGGCCTTACCTGCATGGATCAGGCGATGGGTGTGACGGGTCGTTTGGGCAATACGTTTTCTGATCGCCATGATGATCTGGTACCGCCGGCCAATACGGTTGTCTTTACGCCGCCTCTGGCTTATCCCGATTGGGGTGCCGGTGATTTCCTGGTTACACAGTTGAATGATGCGATTATTCCCATGCTGGGTGTGCATCTGGGCAGCAATTTTGGCGGCACCATGGGCGCGCTGTTGGGCTTCAACTCGATCTCCAGCCAGTTTACTGGTCTGATCGACAGTATCATGGGGCCAATCACGGATATTGGCGGACAGATTGCCGGTTTTTCCAGCGATATTAACAGTATTCTGAGTGCCATCGAGACCATTCAAACGCTGGCGAAGGCATTAAACCTGCCCCTGCCTTCGCCGGTTATTATTGGCGCGGTCGCAGCTCTTGAAGCAGCACAGGTGGTCGCCGCGCAGTTGATGAACGCGATGCAGATGGCATTGAACGCGGCAGTCCAGCCCCTGATTGGTCAGGTCATGGGCGAAATCATGGGCCCGGCCGCGGAAATGGATTGCGACAATATTGGCACGCTGTGGAACGGCGCTGAGGATAATCCATCCGCCATGGCCCTGCAGGGCACCGGCAATAACCTGGGCGCGCCTTTTCTGCCGATTGCGGCACTGGTACAAGGGGTTGCGGTGCATGGCGGCCAAGGCTTTGTCAACCAGTTGCAATCGCCACAAAACATGGAAGTCTTGACGCGCGCGCTGGCCAACCTGACGGAAGGCGGTTTGTCACGCCCTGGCGTTTTGCGCAGTTGGAAGGAAGCCCCATCCTTTGGTCGCACGGCCACCACCGAAGAAATCTTGCAGGAAATGCGCGTCGCCCAATAAAACGGCCGCTTAATGTGATTGCTTTTGAATAAAGGAAAACAGGCGGGCTTTAAAGTCCGCCTTATCCTTGTGCGCCGCGATGAATATTTCAATCGCCTTGGTGGCGGCGGCACGGTCATAAGGTTCGCTTTGGGCAGGAGCCCCCCCGCCCAGTGCGGCGGCGGCGCGTGCCAGAACGGCGGGGTCTAGCCGTGCGCGCTGGTCGCTGATCTGGCGTTTGAGAACGGCCAGCGCCTCCTCGCGTGCTTTGCCTTTATCCTTATCGCTCATGCCTGTTTTCCTGTGCTTTTCTTCTATCTAATCTAGCGCGTTCGGCCGAATAAGTGCAAGAAAGGCTTGAAATTCCGCCTGAAAGCGCCAAAATTGGCCCCATGATATACAGCCTTTACAGCGCTTTACTGCGACCGGCCACGCCTGCGCTGGAATGGCTTTTGCGTCGCCGTCTGGCACGCGGTAAAGAACATCCGACCCGTCTGGGCGAGCGACGCGGTATCGCTTCAGCGCCCCGCCCCGTTGGCAAGATTGTCTGGCTGCACGCCGCCAGTGTGGGTGAAAGCCTGTCGCTGTTACCGCTCGTCACCTACCTGCGACAGCACCGCCCCGATCTGCCTTTGTTGCTCACGACCGGGACGGTTACCTCGGCCCGGCTGATGGCGGCGCGGTTGCCGGCGGGGGTCATCCACCAATTTATGCCTGTCGATCATCCGGATTGGGTGGCGCGCTTTCTTGATCACTGGCGGCCCGATGCGGTCGTATGGTCGGAATCCGAATTTTGGCCGGCGATGCTGGCGGCGGTTCGACAGCGCGGCATTCCCGCCGTTTTGGTCAACGCCCGTTTATCCGAACGCAGCTATCGCCGCTGGCGGTGGACGCCCCGTTTTGCCCGCGCGGTTTTATCGGTCTTTGCGCTTTGTCTTGCGCAAACAAAAACAGAGGTGACGCGCCTGCGCGATCTGGGTGCGGCCCGCGTCGAAGCGGCGGGCAATTTAAAATACGCGGCCACCCCCCTGCCCGATGATCCTGCGGCGCGGGCGCAGTTGACGCAAGCGATAGAGGGTCGCCCCGTTTTGCTCTGGGCCAGTACCCATCCGGGCGAAGAAGATATTGCGGTTCAGATACATCAAGCGCTGCGCCGCGACTTTCCGCAGTTGCTGACGATGATCGTGCCGCGGCACCCCGAGCGGGGTGCGGCTATCGCGGCCGCCGTGATTACCCACGGCCTGTCGGTCGAGACCCGCAGCCGCGGCCAGTTGCCAGCGCCGGGTACGGATATTTATATCGCCGATACGCTAGGTGAGTTGGGTTTGTTTTACCGTCTGTGCCCCCGGGTTATCATGGGGGGCAGTTTTGTCGGTATTGGCGGCCATAACCCTATTGAACCGGCGCAATTGGGCGCGGTGGTGGTCTGCGGTCCTTCCATGTATAACTTTACCGCAATCCAAGCCGAGTTTTTGGCGGCCCATGCCTTGTTGACGGTGACTGACACTGCTGCGTTGCTCGACCTGTTGCACGCGCAGTTGCAAAATCCCGCGGCCTATGATGCAATCGGTCAGGCGGCAGTCGCTTGGACAGGCGCACAGGCAGGCGTCATCGAGCGTATCTATGCGGCGCTTGTGCCGTTTTTGCCCGCCGCGTCAGATCATAGGGCCACATGAAGAAAATTCTCACCCAATTGCCAACCCCTGCTTTCTGGTACAGTGCCCGTGGCGCGGCGCGCTGGTGGCCGCAGGTCTTGTCGCCTTTGGGACGACTTTATGCGGCGGCGGTGCGCCAGCGCTTTGCCATGCACCATCCTATCCCCATGGATAAACCGGTCATCTGCGTCGGCAATGCCGTGGCCGGTGGTGCCGGTAAAACGCCGGTCGTCATTGCCCTGGTGCGCCTGTTGCAAGAGCATGGCCGCAACCCGCATATTCTCAGCCGTGGCTATGGCGGGTCGGAGTGCGGGCCCCTGCAGGTAAGCCCGGGCCGCGACACCGCGGACGATGTGGGCGACGAGCCATTGTTGTTAGTCGAGGCCGCTCCTACCTGGGTCGCACAAAATCGTGCGCT
>JAIXUW010000036.1 GCA_027483355.1 Alphaproteobacteria bacterium | reverse complement strand
GGTTTGAATGTCACGGATCTTTCACCCTTCGCGCCGCCCCCGGGTCAATCCGATGCGGGCGCCCGTAAGGCGCGTGACTTTGGCGATGTACGTGCGACCGCTACCAATGATTTATACCCGGCTGTCGCTACGCATATTAATGCCTTGAAGGCAGCGGGTAAAAAGGTTGTCCTTGCTTGCTATAGTGACGGTTCATGCGAGCGTCTGAAAAGCTTGCTAACCGAACAGGGCGTTAAATTCGATCATCGTATTGTGACCGAAACTTTGGCACTGGAGCATGGTTTTGATGCCCCCCAACTGGCGGTGCTGACCGAGCAGGATTTGCTGGGTGACCGGCTGGCACGGATTGGCAAAAAGAAGAAAAAGAGCGACGCCTTTTTGTTCGAACTCAGCCAGCTGCATGAAGGCGATTATGTCGTTCACGATGAACACGGTATTGGTCAGTTTGAAAAACTGGAAACCCTCGTCATCGACTATGTGCCGCATGATTGCCTGAAGCTTGTCTATGCCGGTGGCGATAAACTTTATGTACCGGTCGAAAACCTCGATGTGCTGTCGCGCTATGGTTCGGCCGAGGCGGGGGCGGTGCTAGATAAGCTAGGCGGCCTTGCCTGGCAGGCGCGCAAAGCCCGGGTCAAACGCGACCTGCTGGCACTGGCCCAACACTTGCTGGATATCGCGGCCCAGCGGATTTTGCGCACCGGTGCCGCCATTCATGTTAATGACAACAGCTATGAACGGTTTGTTGCCGGCTTCCCGTACCCGGAAACCGAAGATCAGCAAAAAGCGATTGATGATGTCTTGGCCGATTTGGATACCGATCGCGCCATGGACAGGCTGGTCTGCGGCGACGTGGGTTTTGGCAAGACGGAAGTAGCCTTGCGGGCGGCCGCCATGACCGCTTTGGCCGGTTATCAGGTGGCGGTGATTGCCCCCACGACGTTGCTGGCACGTCAGCATTATCAGAACTTTCAAAAGCGTTTTAACGGCTTTCCTATCCGTATTGGCATGCTGTCGCGTTTAGTGGCGCCGCGCGAGGCAGAACGCACCCGCGAAGAAGCGGCCAGCGGCGACGTCAATATTCTAATCGGCACCCATGCGTTACTGTCCGAGAAAATCCGTTTCAGCAATCTGGCGCTGATGATTGTTGATGAGGAACAAAAATTCGGCGTCAAACAAAAAGAAAAACTGAAAGCGCTCAAAGAAAACATCCATGTGCTGACGCTGACGGCCACACCCATTCCGCGCACCTTGCAAATGGCCTTGTCGGGGGTGCGGGAACTCAGCTTGATTACCACAGCCCCGATTGACCGTCTGGCGGTTAAAACTTTTGTACTGCCTTTTGATCCGGTGATTATCCGCGACGCCCTGATGCGCGAACATTACCGTGGCGGGCAGAGCTTCTATGTATGCCCGCGTATCAGCGACCTTGAAGATGTGCGGGATGCACTAAAAGAAATCGTGCCCGAGCTGAAAGTCATGGTGGCGCATGGCCAGATGGCGCCTGATGAGGTCGAGGAAAAAATGGCGGCCTTTTACGAAGGCGCCTTTGATATTCTCCTCTCGACCACCATCGTCGAAAGCGGGCTGGATATTCCCAACGCCAATACGCTGGTGATCCACCGCGCCGAGATGTTCGGTCTGTCGCAGCTCTATCAATTGCGCGGGCGTGTCGGCCGTTCCAAACAACGCGCTTATGCCTATTTGACCTTTGACGAGAATAAACGCCTGACCAAGGGCGCGGAACAGCGCCTGCAAGCCATCGAAAAGCTTGATACGTTGGGGGCGGGGTTCCAATTGGCGAGCCACGATCTGGATATTCGCGGCGCTGGCAACTTGCTGGGCGAGGAACAATCGGGCCATATCAAAGAAATTGGCGTCGAGCTGTATCAACAAATGCTGGAAGAAGCCGTGGCTGCCGCCAAGTCGGGCGCTAAAGAAGTCACCTCGCCGGATCTCTGGGCGCCCCAGATCAACCTTGGCATGGCGGTGGTCATTCCTGAAGGTTATATTGCTGATCTGAATTTGCGCCTGTCGATTTACCGGCGGATTGCCGCCCTGAACGACCGTGCCGAGATTGACGCTTTCGCGGCCGAGTTAATTGACCGTTTTGGTCCCTTGCCCAAGGATGTCGATAACCTCCTTGATCTGGTCGAGATCAAACAGCTGTGCCGTCTGGTAGGTGTCGCAAAGGTCGATGCCGGGCCAAAAGGGGCGGTCATCGCCATGCACCCGTCGTCGAAAATCGATATCGGTAAACTGGTCGCCTATATCGGCAAACAGACCGGTACCGCTAAAATACGCCCGGATGACCAAAAAATCGTCTTTATGCGCGCCTGGGATGAACTGCCCCAACGCGTTAAAGGTGTGCATCGTGTCCTGGGTGAGTTGGCGGGGTTATTGTAGGCAGCCCTGAACTATGCCATGCTTGAGAGAGTAGGGAGGCTACATTATGAGCAGAGACTACGCCATGTCGCGTGTGCGCGATGCACTTGAAAAATCCGGCGGCAACCATCTCAAGGCCCAGCGTCTGCTGATCCAGTGGCTGGAAAAAGACCAGAGTCTTTTATCCGGGCTGGTGGCCCCTCATATGGCGGGTATCATCGCCCATGCCATTGGCCATGTGGTGAACCCGCAGCCCACCAAAAAGACCGCCAAGAAAATTGCCGTCCAAGACAGCGATGTCGGGGAATTCGGCGAGGCCTTATTGTCATCCCTTAAAGGCGGTCGCCACGATGGCGTGGGGTTTGGTGAGCCGACCCCCAGAAATTTGGGCAAGGCGCCGGCGGCATCCAAGAAACACATCGATGCCATCAATCAGATCGCCAGCCGTAAAACCACGCGCGATGATAAAACAAAGCGTTAGATTTTTATCTTAAACTCAGATGTTATTTATTGCCGCGCCCGATACCGAAAAGGGTGGGGAGAACGTTTTTATAGCTGAAGCCGAAAATCTGACTTTTAGCAAACGCATTTTCTGGTTTAAATGCCACGTATAAATGCCCGTTATCAATAAATTTAATTTCCACCGCGATATTTTGTTGGGCACAGCCGCTCAGTAGCTGCCGGCAGCCGGTCAAATTTTGGATGTGTGTCGACTCAATGCTGTCGGTGCAATCGAAAGCCATGAGATATGTATTGAATTCCTCAGCGATATCACGAGTCTGGGTAGATAAATTGCGGGGAATGATATCGCTGAGCCCGCGCAGCCAGTGATCAATCATGCCAAGGTCAATGACCCGCTGCATTTCGTGGCCGAGAGACTTAATTTTGTCGCCCATGCAGCACCCCCTCTGCGCTGTGGCATTGTCGCATCTGTCATTTCTTGAAAAAGCAGCAAAGACAGGATGTTATTATTATTTTATGGTAAATATAAGCTAAGGTCAAGAACTCCCGCAAAAGCCTGAAATCATGTGGAATTTTGGGTGCAACACAGGGCAAAGAGTGTTATTGTTTGCCACATCCATAATCGCCGGAGGGCCTATGCAGCCACAAAAGAATGCCACGCCTGATGATATCGCGGCCCGTCGCGAGGCTTTACGCGCCGAATTCCTGCAAGCGATCGGCTGGACCGAGGTGAAAATGGACGCCCTACAGGCTGACGCATCTTTTCGGCGTTATTATCGCCTGTCGGGGGCGCCACGTCCGGCCCTTCTGATGCAAGACCCGCCCGACCGGCCACCCGTGCCGCCCTATGTGATGGTGGGGCCTTTCGTGGCGATTGCGGAACATCTGCACGCTCTGGGTCTGCGTGCGCCAGAAATTTTTTATAAAGACCTGGAAAACGGCCTGCTGGTTCTCGAAGACTTTGGCGATAATACTTACACCCAGCTTTTCAATGGCGGGGCTGACCCCAAGGCGCTGTATGAACTGGCCGTCGATGTGCTGGTGCATTTGCACAAACATCCCCAGCGTAATGATTTACCGCTCAAGCCCTATAGCGATCAGGTGTTGATCGACGAGGCGATGTTGCTGCTGGATTGGTATTATCCGGCCCTGACCGGCAAAAAGCCGACAGAAGAACTCAAAACCTCTTTCGGCGCGGTGTGGCGCGAATTGTTCAAAACCATGCCGACCAACCAACTGACGCTGGTCTTACGCGATTATCACGTCGATAACCTGATGCTGACCAAAGACGGGCAGGGCATTGGCCAATGTGGCTTGCTGGATTTCCAGGACGCGCTCCTCGGCCAATTCAGCTATGACCTGATGTCGTTGCTAGAAGACGCCCGCCGCGATGTCCCGAAAGACCTGCAGAAACATCTCTATGATCGTTATATTGCTGCCATGGGCCCAGGTCTTGACCATCAGGGCTTCGCCTATGCTTACCGCGTACTGGCCGCACAGCGCCATGCCAAGGTACTGGGCATCTTTGTGCGTCTTTATGAACGCGACGGCAAGGACCGCTATCTGCAATTCATTCCGCATGTTCATAAACTTTTCATGCAGTCGGTGAACGATCCGGCCTTGGCGCCCCTAAAAAAGTGGTTCGAGGATAACAAGATCGACATCGCCCTGCCGCTTAAATCCAACGATAAACGTAAAGGACCAACGCTATGACGCGTAAATTTCTGGCTGACCGCCTGGATAAAATCAAACCCTCGGCAACCCTGGCGCTGGCCGCCAAAGCGCAGGAGCTGAAGGCGCAGGGCAAAGACGTCATTGGCCTGTCAGTTGGCGAGCCTGATTTCGATACACCTGAATTTATCAAGGACGGCGCCAAGCGTGCGATGGATGCCGGCAAAACCAAATATACGCCGGTACCAGGCACGCCCGAGCTGCGCAAGGCGATTGCCGAAAAATTCCTGCGCGAAAACGGCCTGACCTATAAGCCGGAGCAAACCATCGTTGGTACCGGCGGCAAGCAGGTTTTGTTCAATGCCTTTATGGCGACCCTGAACACGGGCGATGAAGTCGTCATCGCGGCACCTTATTGGTTGTCTTATCCTGAAATGGTGGCACTGGGGGGCGGTACCTCGGTCATCGTCCCCACGACATCTGCCAGCGGTTTTAAAATGACGCCAGAGCAGTTGGAAAAGGCGATTACACCCAATACCAAATGGGTGCTGATCAACTCGCCATCCAACCCGACCGGGGCGGCTTATACTGAGAGCGAGCTGAAAGCGTTGGGCGAAGTCCTCAAACGCCACCCCCATGTCTGGGTGATGGCCGATGATATCTACGAACATCTGGTCTATGACGATTTCAAATTCACCACTATCGCGCAAGTCTGCCCCGAATTGTATGACCGCACCCTGACCGTCAATGGCGTGTCGAAAGCTTATGCCATGACCGGCTGGCGGATCGGTTATGCCGGTGGGCCGGTTGAGCTGATTCAGGCGATGAACAAAATGCAGGGGCAAAGTACGTCGAACCCCAGTTCGATCAGCCAGGCGGCGGCTCTTTCTGCTCTAACGGGTGATCAAAGCTTTTTAAAAGAATGGCGCGTCAAATTCAAGGAACGCCGCGACCTGGTAGTTGGTTTACTCAACAAGGCAGATGGCATTTCCTGCCAGGCGCCCGAAGGTGCCTTTTACGTCTATGCCTCCTGCGAAGGGGTCATTGGCAAAATGACGCCTGAGGGCAAGAAGATTGAGACGGATACCGATTTCGCCAATTACCTGTTGGAAAAACATCATCTGGTGGTGGTGCAGGGGGTTGAATTCGGTCTGTCGCCATACTTCCGTATTTCCTATGCGCTGGATCAGGAAACATTGACCCGGGCGTGCGAGCGGATTCAACAGGCCTGCCGCGAATTGACCCCGGCACTGCAACAAGACTTGAAAAAATCTGCCAGTGGCAACCCGAAACCGTAATGGAGAAGAATAAGATGATCAAAACTGTCGCGCTGCCCTTGGCGGCTATGATGCTCTTGGCGATGCCTGCTCTGGCGCAGGATGCAGCACCACCGCAAGCGCCCAAGCCCGGTTATAACGCTACCTTGCAGAATGCGGATGGCCGCAATATCGGCATGGTCAAAGTAACCGCCGCCCCCAAAGGTCTGGTGGTATCGGTCGATGCGAC
Organism: Alphaproteobacteria bacterium; assembly: GCA_027483355.1. Classification (GTDB taxonomy): domain Bacteria; phylum Pseudomonadota; class Alphaproteobacteria; order Micavibrionales; family UBA2020; genus JAEXMB01. The sequence goes on along the minus strand of JAIXUW010000036.1, from coordinate 1,108 downwards.
TAATTTACCGTCTGGCTGGCACGCCTTTCATTTTCATCAGGTCGGCAATTGTGATGATCACATGGACCATTTTAAAAAATCCGGTTCCCACGCTGCCCGTGAAGGGGAAGAGCATGGTTTTTATGCCGCCAATGGTCCACATCTGGGCGATTTTGCCAATTTTTATGTCGGCTCTGACGGTTCGGCCAAGTTTGAACAGTATTCACAGAATGTGACCGAGGCGGATTTGCTGGATGCCGATGGTACTGCGGTGATGATCCATGCCGACCCCGATGATTATATCAGCCAACCCAGCGGTGCTGCGGGTGATCGCCTCGCCTGTGGCGTTATTGCCAAGACTGAGTAAGCCTTATGCTTAGAAAAAAGCCCCGCCGGTTGCGCGGGGCTTTTTTTATGCGGCGGGGTAGTGACGGGCCAGTTGTAACAGTCGCGCGGTGCGATCCTGGTTGGATGGTGCCCCCAGGGTCACAATCACCTGGGTGCGTCCCTGATGCTGGGTAATCGCTGCCAGCGATTGGCCAGCGGCATTGGTAAACCCACCCTTGTGACCGGTGATGTGCGCCCCCGGTTCATAGCAGAGGGCACAATTACGCAGCGTCTTGCCTTGAATATCGACCGCCGGTGCCGAGAAATAGGCGGCAAAGTAGGCGGGGTAATCACGTTGCAGTCGGGCGAATATCACCGCGATATCACGGGCCGTGCTGATTTGGCCAGGTTGGGTGAGGCCGCTGGCGGTCCGAAAGGTGGTGGAAAGTGTCCCGAGACGCGCAGCCTCCGCCGTCATTTGTTGTGCAAAGACGCGTTCGGTCCCGGCCAGACTCTCGGCCAGTACCACAGCTGCATCATTAGCGGAAATGGTAATCACGGCGTTCAGGGCGTCGTCAACTGTGATCTGCGTACCGGCCACCAGATCAAGGCCGGTGCCGCCTTGTGCTGCCGCTGCGGGGGATACCGTCAGCAGCGTTCCCGGCGTCAAACGGCCATCGGTAAGGGCCTTAAAGACCATATAAGCAGTCATGATCTTGGTGAGCGAGGCAATATGTCGCGGCGCCGTTGCATCGACACCATAAATGACTGTGCCAGTTGACGCATCGATAATTACTTCCGC
>JAIXUW010000103.1 GCA_027483355.1 Alphaproteobacteria bacterium | reverse complement strand
GGTGTACGGATATGCACGATGGCCGGGTTGTGCAGGTGCCCCTGCCGGTCCAGCCATTTGAGGAAGTGTCGTACCGAGGCAAGCGCGCGTGCGCGCGTGGCGGGACCAGCCCCGTCGGCGGTGCGGCGCGACAGGTAGCTGCGAAAATCGGCAAGACTGGTGGCGCCCAGATCATTCAGGCCCGGTGCCTTGGCGATATGGCGGGTAAGGAAACTCAGAAAACCGTCTAGATCGTGTTGATAGGCGCGCAGGGTATGGGCGGAAAAGCGTTTTTCAACGCGCAGGTAAGTTAGCCATTCGGCATAGCGCTGCCCAAGGTCGGTGGCAAGGGACGCGGCGATGTTGTCTTCGCCTGTCATGCGGGGTTAAGCGTCAACCGCCAGCCAAATACGAAAACAGCGTTCCACCACTTGCGCCAAAAAGCCGATTTGATCAATGGCCTGATCGGGTTGGAACATGTCGGGATTGCGGCTGCCAAAAGCGAGAATACCAGCCGGGGTATTGGTGCTGATCTCGAGGCGGAGCAGTGCCTGGCTTTTGACCAGACCAGCACCTGGGCCAAATATTTCTTCCTGACCGTTGACGTTCGCTTGCAACAGCGCGTCGCCTGTACCCAGCCAGCGGTTCACCGTACCTTGCCGGGCGAAGCGCATCCCAGCCTGATGGATAAACGGCACCTCCTTGGAGGTGGACTCAATGATGACGCTGGCGGTGTCGACGTCGAGTAGCACGGGGAAGTCTTGGGTGACGGTTTCCACCAGCTCTTCGAAACTTTCGGCCTCGAGCAACACCAGCACCGCTGTGTGAATACGCGACTGGTTGTTCATATTGGCGCGGAAGGTTTCGATCAATTCCTTTTGCAGACGGCTGGAATTGTTCTTGTCGGTTTTCAGCCGCTCCAGCAAAGCGGATTGGAAATCGACAACGCCACGGGTGGCATCCGTGCGCGGCATCCGCAGGCCTTCCAGAACATCGGGGCGCTGAATGAAGAAATCAGGATGATCGTGCAGAAAGCGGGCAACATCATCAACAGAAAGGGCGGGGAGAGAAGCCGTCATCACGGGTGATGCTCCTTACAAAATGCTTTGGCCGGTCTTGGCCCAATCTTTGACGAAAGCATCCAGACCTTTATCGGTCAGCGGATGGTTGTAAAGCTGGCGAATAACTTTGGGCGGGATGGTGGCCACATGGGCGCCCATTTTGGCCGCATCGATCAGGTGCATGGGGTGACGGATCGACGCCACCAGCACTTCGGTTTCGATTTTTGGATACATACTATAGATCTGTACGATATCGGCGATCAGCTCCATCCCGTCCTGACCGATGTCGTCGAGACGACCGACAAAGGGAGAGATAAACGTAGCCCCAGCTTTGGCGGCCAGCAGCGCTTGGGCGGCCGAAAAACACAAAGTGACGTTGGTCATGGTGCCAGCGTCAGAGAGTTTATAGCAGACCTTGAGCCCATCGGGCGTCAGCGGCAATTTGACCGCCACATTCTTGGCGATCTTGGCGAGCTTTTGCCCCTCTTTCAACATGGTGTCATAATCTGTGGCGGCGACTTCGGCTGAAACCGGGCCTTCGACCACCGCGCAGATCTGTTCGATCAGGGCAATAAAGTTGGGCGCCCCCGATTGGGCCACCAGCGACGGGTTGGTGGTGACACCATCCAACAGACCGGTCGATGCCAAATCTTTGATTTCGTTGATGTCAGCGGTATCGACAAAGAATTTCATGTTAAAGCGCCCCTTTCGCGGTTGGCGGTTTTAGTGTACCCAAAGCCCATGTCACAGGCCAGTTTTTTGTCTGGGCCGGAGGACGATAATCCGGCTATCGAAAACGCCCCCCGGGTCGCCGTGCTGGCGGCACTGCCGGTTGAGCAGCCTTATGACTACGCGGTGCCACCCGGTATGACGCTGGGCTTGGGCGATATCGTCCGGGTCAACTTCGGCCGCCGCGAAGTGACCGGGGTGGTCTGGGCCGCGGGTGGCGATACCGTACCGACAGATAAAAAGGTAAAGTTGAAAGCTGTCCTGCACCGCTATGCGGTGCCGCCGTTATCTGAACAGCAACGGCAATTTGCCGAATGGGTGGCGCGCTATACGCTGTCTGATCCGGGCAGTGTCCTGCGTCTGACGCTTTCGCCACCCGCCGTGTTGGAAGAAGCCGCCGAGAGTATTGTTTATAGTTTAGCAGAACGCGCGCCTGAAGGGCGTATCAGCGGGCCGCGCCAACGTGTCTTGGATATATTGGCATCAGGGAGCGTCCTATCCGCGGCGGAGCTTGCCCGCCAGGCCAATTCTACGTCCGCCGTGATTGCCGGTATGGCGAAAGCGGGGCAGATCTTGCGTTTGACTGAAAAGCCCTCTGCCCCTGCCAGCACGGCTGATCCCGAGCATCAGATGGTCACCTTGTCGGATGCACAGGCAGCCGCAGCCGAGGTCTTACGTACCGATGTGGCAGCACGCCGTTTCGCGGTGGCGTTGCTCGATGGTGTAACCGGGTCGGGCAAGACCGAAGTCTATTTCGATGCGGTGGCGGAATGTTTGCG
>JAIXUW010000183.1 GCA_027483355.1 Alphaproteobacteria bacterium | reverse complement strand
TTCTCAGGTGCCTCGGCCGAATTCGGCGGCGCCCCCAACGCGCATGTCAGCCCGGTTGACGCGGGTATGCCCGGGATGCTGCCGGTGATTAATACTGAATGTGTCGAGAAGGCGGTGCGTACCGGTCTGGGCCTTAATGCCAAGATCAACAACGTGTCGGTCTTCGAGCGTAAAAACTATTTCTACCCTGACCTGCCGCAAGGTTACCAGATTTCGCAATACCAGCACCCGATTGTGGGCGAGGGCGAGATTGAAATCGACCTGCCCGATGGGACCATCAAGACAATCGGTATCGAGCGTTTACATCTGGAACAAGATGCCGGTAAATCGCTGCACGATCAGCACCCGGCGAAAAGCTTTGTCGATCTTAACCGTTCGGGCAATCCGCTGATGGAGATTGTCTCTAAACCAGACTTGCGCTCCCCAGAAGAGGCCGCCGCTTATGTGACCAAAGTCCGCGCCATTGTGCGCTATCTGGGTACCTGTGATGGCAATATGGACGAGGGCTCGATGCGCTGCGACGTCAACGTCTCGGTGCGCCGCCCCGGCGACCCCTTTGGCACGCGCTGCGAAATCAAGAATGTCAACTCGGTGCGTTTCGTTCAGCAGGCGGTAGAATTCGAAGCGCGCCGCCAGATCGAAGTGATCGAGGGCGGCGAGACCATCAAACAGGAAACCCGCCTGTTCGATACCAAAAACGGCACTACGCGCTCCATGCGCTCGAAAGAAGACGCGCATGATTACCGCTATTTCCCCGATCCGGATTTGCTGCCGCTGAAACTCGACGATGATTTCATTGAAGGTATTCGCAAAACCCTGCCCGAGCTACCCGATGCCAAGAAAAAGCGTTTTATCGAAGAGCTGGGCCTGTCCGTCTATGACGCGGCGGTGCTCACGGGTGAAAAAGAACGTGCCGATTTCTTTGAAGCGGTCCTGGGACCTAAGAAAAAACGCTCGGCCAAGCTGGCTGCCAACTGGGTTTTGACTGAACTGATGGGGGCACTTAACAAGCGCGAGAAAGACCTGTCGGAAAGCCCTGTCTCGGCCGAGCAATTGGGCGGCCTGCTTGATCTGATCGAGGACAACACCATTTCCGGCCGTATTGCCAAGGATGTTTTCGCCGAAATGCTGGAGACGGGCAAAGATGCGGCGGTCATCGTTGACGCCAAGGGTCTGAAACAAGTGACCGATGCGGGTGCCATTGAAAAAATCGTCCAGGAAGTGCTGGATGCCAACCCCGATAAAGTTGCTGAATACCGCGGCGGCAAGGATAAGCTGTTTGGTTTCTTTGTGGGCCAGGTTTTGAAAAATTCTGGCGGCAAGGCGAACCCCGGCATGGTCAATGACTTGCTGAAGGCGAAGTTGAGCGGGTAAATAATATTATTCTCTCGGGCTGGTCCCGGAATGGATTGACGCTGTAAGAGCGGCGGCGTGACAGAATTGGAAACATGAAAAAACTGGTTGTCTTCGATATTGACGGCACGCTCCTGGACAGCTTTTCGCTGTATGGCCAGGCGGTCGAGCATTATTCGCGCGAGAACAACCTGCCGATGCCGTGCCTTGAGACGATTAGAATCGGCTATGGCAACCCGCACGAGCATGACTTCAAATGGGGGGTTGATCGCGAGACGCAGGTACAGCACTTGTACGGCACTTTCAAACTGGCCGATAGCTGGGCCACCTCCGGCGACGTGGGCCGAGTGCCGCCGCTGTTCTTGAACGTCGAATATCTGTTGCAGGACTTGCATGGCCGCGGCCATGAGCTGGCGATTGTGACGTCAAAGCCATCAGCCCCGCTGGCCGCCATGTTGACGCATTATAAGCTTGATCATTACTTCTGCGCCATTCGCACCAGCTGCGATGTCAAAACGCGGGGCGAAGCGGAAAAACCCGCCCCCGATCAGCTGCTCTCGATCATGCGTGACCGTAAAGCAACGCCCGAGGTGACCGTCATGATCGGCGATACGGTGATGGATATTAAAATGGGTCTGGGGGCCAAGGCCACCACCATCGGCGTCACCTGGGGCGTGCATCCGCGCCAACACCTGGTCGATGCCGGCGCACATCACATTGTCGATACCCATGCGGGGGATATCGTCAGATTGATTTGAGTGAAATCTTACCGCGCCGCCCGCCGTGGCTGGCGGCTGGGCTTGAGCGGGGTCTCGACCGAGGCAATACCATCCAGCGTACGAATCTCTTCGGCAAAGCGGGCGGGGGCTTGCATGAAGAAAATACCTTTTTGCGACAGGCTCTGGGCATCGGTGGTGAGACGCACGGCGGCGTCGAGTTGCTGGGTCAGGGCGTAGTCACGGATTTTCTGCATCATCATATCGGTGAGCAGGCGTAGATCAACCAAGCCAGGTGTGGCGGCGGCAACGGCAGCGGCCGCGGGCGGGCGGATGGCGACGGTGTAGAACTGCAAACGCAGAGAATCGCTTGGGTGTTGTTTCAGGACGGCGGTCATGTGTATTCTCGGTAGGATAAGGCTCAAGGCGTGGGGAGGGTTCCGGCCCGACTCGGCCGGGCTTGTGGATAACTCAACAAGGTTGTGAAGTTAGTCCCGGCGCCCCGCGGCTGTCAAGGTGAAGAACGTTTGATAAAATACTAAAAATGCAAAGAAATATCCGGATATCCACAATGCCTTGTCAGAAGGTCTATCTGAACGGCGTTCTTCGTTAAGGATCAGCCATGCTGTTTGATATCGCCCCCTTCCTGCTGGCGGCTCTCTTTGTCCTCACCGTTTTGCATTTGGTGACGCTGAAGCTCTGCGCCGATGTTTTGGCGCATCACACGGCGCCGTTGTTCATTGGGGGCTGGACGCTGATTGGTCTGGCGCTGACCTGGCCCGTCTTTGGCCATCTGCTGGGCGAAGGTTTGGCGGCCCTCGGTGACTATCCATGGCTGGTCGCGCTGATGATCCTGAAGGGCGGTATTCTCTATTTACTGCTAGTGGGTTCGCAGGATTTGATGCGCGTCTCGCTGTCATCGCGCCATTACGTGACGCCTTTGGCGCTGGGTCTGATGGCGATCGTCAATTCGTTTCTGGGTGAGAATCTCAGCGGTCTTGAGTGGGCCTCGGCCCTGGGGCTCTGCGGTTTGGCGGCGGCCTTTTTGTTATTCGGTCACGCGGCCGAACTGGACAGTACCGCGCGGCGTATTTATGCGCGGCTGGTGTTGATGGTGGTGGCCACCGCCGCCATTGATCAGGCGGTGCTGGTGCATGTCAATTGGTTTACGCTGTTGCTGATCTCGAATGTGGTTTTGCTGGGGCTCGGTCTTGCCCTGCACGCACGTAATTTACCGCTGTTGAAAACGGCGGCGCTGCATCCGCTGGCGATTGTGGCCGGTGTCGTATATGCTGCCACCGAATTACTAAAGTTCTATCAGATGGTCGATATCAACCCGGTCACCAAAATTGTTACCGTGCAGGCGCTGACCAAGCCGGTGATCCTGCTGCTTTCTGCCTGGATCTGGAAGGAGCGCACGGTGAAAGAACAAATCGTCTGGGGTGTGCTCGCCTTTATCGTGGCGGCACCCATGTTCATGGATTTTGGGGGTGCCGAGTGACCACCGATTTACCCGCCCCGCCCGAACCATCCGGGGCGGTGGCAACGCCCCTTAAAACTTCGGTCGACGTCGCTGTGATTGGCGCTGGCATTGCAGGGCTCTGGGTGGCCAACGTCCTCAAGCGCCGTGGCTATTCGGTGGTGGTGTTTGAAAAAGATACCGTGGGCGGCGTACAGACCTTTGCCTCGCAAGGGATGATTCATGGCGGGCAAAAATACACCCTGACTGGCAAAGTGGAAGATCACGCGGCATCGATTGCGGCGATGCCCGCACGCTGGCAGGCGGCCTTTGATGGCTGCGGCGATGTGGATTTGACCGGGGTTGCCTTTGCCAGTGACAGTCAGGTGATGTGGCCCGCCGGTGGTTTGGTGGCGGGGGCGGCCGTTCTGGCCGCGGCCAAGCTGGTCAATGCTGGCACGGAAAAACTGACGGCGGCGACCTATCCCGAAGCTTTGGCGACCAAGCCCAAATTCAAAGGTCCTGTCTATGAACTGCCGGAAAAAGTGATGGATATCCGCAGCCTGGTGCTGGCGCTGGCGAAACCTTTGACGGGTCGCATTTATAAAGGCGAGATGACGGCGCTGCTCCCCGACGCGCAAGTGGCCTTGCGCCATAACGGCGCTGATATTGTGTTGCAAGCGCAAGCGGTGGTGGTGACCGCCGGTCTTGGCAACGAAGCGGCCCTGAAAGCCATGCGTATCGAACGACAGATGACGCAGCGCCGCCCCTTGCGGCAAATCATGGTGCGGCCGGTACCCTTTGCGTTGTATGGGCATGGCATTGTCGGCGCGCCCAAGCCGCGGGTGACGGTGACAGCGCAGCGTTTGAATGAAGGCGAATACGTCTGGTATCTGGGTGGTGCCGTGGCCGAAGCGGCGGCCAGTATGACAGATAATGAGGCGATTGCCTTTGCCGCCCAGGAACTAGCCGAGATGTTTCCGCAAGTTGATTGGTCCACCCGCCAATGGGCGACCTGGGTGGGTGATCGCGCCGAGCCCTATGACCCCGATGGCCGTCTGCCGCCCGGCCCCACCCTGCATCAACGCGGCCGCGTGCTGATCGCCTGGCCGGCCAAGCTGACTTTTGCCCCGGCGCTGGCCGATCAGGTTTTGGCGGCGCTCGATCAGCATCGCCTCAAGCCCTATTTCGACACGCCCGTTCTCGATTGGCCACAAGCCGGGATGGGCGCTTATCCGTGGGAGACCGCCACATGGCAAAGCCTGTGATACCCGCCGCGCTGATCGGCCATCCGCGTGCCTGTTTGGTCTCCAAGCTGGGTTTGGGTACGGTTAAATTTGGCCGCAATACGGGTGTGAAATATCCGGGCGGGGGTGGCTATGCGCTGCCCACCGATGATACGATTTCGTCACTGCTTGATCTGGCGCTTGATCTGGGTATCACGCTCCTTGATACAGCACCCGCCTATGGTGTCGCCGAAGAACGCCTGGGCCAAGTGCTGGGGGCGCGGCGTAATCGTTTTTTTCTGATGACCAAAACCGGCGAAGAATTTGATGGCACGCAGTCACGCTATGATTTCACCGCTGCCCATACCCGCACTAGCATCGAGCGCAGCCTCAAGCGTCTGCAGACCGATTATCTCGATGCCGTGCTGGTCCATGCCAACCGTGACGATGTGAATGTCATGACCGAGACGGATGTTCTGCCCACCCTGCAGCGTTTGCAGGCAGAGGGAAAGCTGGGCCTCATCGGTGTCTCAACCTATACGGTGCCGGGTGGCCTCGCCGCGCTTGATCTTACTGCGGCGGTGATGGTGGCGCATAACCGCGATTATCAGGACGAGGCCGCGGTGATTGCGGCTGCCCATACCGCCGGCCGCGCGGTCTTCATTAAAAAGGCGCTCTCCTCCGGCCACAGTGCCGACCCTGCCGCCGATTTACGCTTTGTGGCCGAGACGCCGGGGGTGACCAGCATCATCATCGGCAGTCTGAACCCTGATAACATTCGGGCCAACGCGGCGGCCATATTTTAACATAATCCAGATATTGTCACGGCCCCGGATAAAGGCTAGACTGGCCGCTGTTTAGATTTTTTCTATAATGAGGATAACATGAGTCTTCTCCCTTCTCTGCGTATCACCTTTGACAAAGCGCTGACGACCCAGGACTGCACCGCCGCCGCCGAGAAGTTGCGTCAAATCAAAGGGGTGCTGAGCGTGAGTTTCAGTGCGACCCACCGTCAGGCCAGCGTCACCTATACCGGCGCCCGCGAAGTGGTGGCCGATATCCGCGCCATGCCCGGCCTGATCGTCGATACCAGCCCCCGTTTGTAAGACAGTTGATTTCGCCGGGCTTTGCCCCTAGGATGCCCAAGCTTTATTGCGCACAACGACGTGGCCGCCCGCTGGTGTCACACCAGCAGCGTTCAAGCCGACGAGGCCACGGGGTGTTGTACGAAGATAAAAGACTATACGGAGACGTGGCCGAGTGGCTGAAGGCAACGGTTTGCTAAATCGTCGTACGTTGTAAAATGTACCGTGAGTTCGAATCTCACCGTCTCCGCCACTTCTCAATGCAAGTCATTGAGATAAAAAAATTCCACGAAGCTTAGAAACGCGGCTTTTCCCGACTGGTACAGAACACTGGTACAGCGGAGAAGATTTTAACGCGTAACCGGGGCATCAAGCAGGTGCAGGAAAACCTTCAGGACACTCAGATACGCCTTCGCTTCAAGCAGTCACGCTTTCGCTGGATGTAGGAGGGCGATGTTACCTATTTTAACCTTCAGACTCCGGCGGATACGGCCCTTATGACTTATCGCAATGGCGTACTCAGCTCCACTAAGTTACCGTGACGGCTGCAATTGCTGGCTGTAGGACTGCATAATACAGGGTTGAGGGCGGGTTTGCTGTTCGGAGCTATCGGTATATTCTAAGCCTTTGGCCAATTGCAGGAGCAAACAAAGTGTCCGACGATGTACTGTCATTTCCCGAGAACTTGGCGCGGCTAAAAGAGCTTGAAGACCAGCTTCATAAAGCATCACTACAGATTATTTCAGGTGACAAAAATCTTCTTCTGCATGTCGATGTGGTAGAGGCGACAATGGACTTGGCAAACTGCTGCCGAATGATTGAAAACTCGGATGAGGATTTCAAAGTTGTCCAGATGGCATCTTTACGGTTGTTTAACGGGTGTTCATGCGCTTTGAAGCTCATGATGTCAGGATATTATCAGGCGAGCGCCATGCTGATGCGCGATATGCTGGAAGTGGTTTTTCTCCTCGACTTATTTTCAACAGATAAGTCATTGATCAACGCGTGGCGTTTGGCGGATAAGCAGACACGGATGAGAGAGTTCAAGCCCGTAAAAGTCAGAGAAAAGCTTGATGAACGGGATGGATTTAGCACGAGGAAGCGGGCAGAGCTGTATGAATTACTGTCTGAACTTGCATCTCATATAACCATGAAGTCTACGGCTATGTTACGGCCACCTGGAGGCGATGCGCTGATGGGCCCGTTTATGGATGAGACTGCCCTGGTCGCTTCACTAGAAGAGTTGGCAAAGCTGGCTGTTCAAGCTGGCGAAAATATGAACGTTTTAATCATGCAAAACTTCAAAGAGGTATTCCCATCGCAGGTTACCTGCCATGCAGCTAAGAAACGATGGATGGCTGCATTCTATGGTAGATAAACGCCACGATCCCGCCATTTTCTGCATATCATAACACTTATAAAGATGAAATATTTACATACAGCCTATACACAAACGGTTACAAATCTTTTTTTGATTTTCAGCAGACGCAAAAACAGGGGGGTCATAAAACCCCCCTGTTCTTTTTAGTCTTATCTATAGCTTAGGCGGCTTTTTTCTCAGCGAGCGCTGGTGGCAGGATGACCTGGTCGATGACATGGATAATGCCGTTCGAGCATTCAATGTCGGTTTTGATGATTTTGGCGTT
>JAIXUW010000075.1 GCA_027483355.1 Alphaproteobacteria bacterium | reverse complement strand
TTAAAGAGGAATTTTTTTTTTTTTTTTTCTATCTCATCGCTCACTCCATAGGAGGAGCTGTAGCGAGGAAGAGGTGTCTGTCGGAGCCAATTTCCATTGATATGACCATAGAAGTCGGTTCCTGGTGAAATGGTTTTCCGAAAGGGAGGCATTCGCACCTTAGCACGCAAAAAGGCTGTCATTGCTGTGCTCGGAGCTCGAGTCGCCACAGACACTGTGCGAGCTCGTTGTGCTTCCTGTTTCGGTATCATCTGTTGTCGGCGAGTATACATCCTCCGACTCCCTATTGAGTGTCGTGAGGAGTTTTCGTGCCCGCACGTAGACGGAGTCAGTATACGAGCGCCGCCCGTAATTCTGTTTTCGTAATTGGAATATTAATATGCGTTTTCTGGAAAGGGGCGAAATTGGGTGACAGTTGCTCATTTGGCGTTCGCCGCCTCTGTTGTAAGAAGAGAAGAAGGGGTGGCGGTGGCGGTGGCGGTTCGGGCGGCCGCCTTCACTGTGTAACGCTCCAGCTCGCGCCCCGCATTTACTAGCTCACGCATCATCGGGTTATCACATGTTGTATCTTCCCAAGAGCAAATCTGATACATATCATTGTCTGTAAAGGTATAGGTGAACTTGTGCCCGCTCTTCGCAATCAGTTTATATCCGCACAGCTGTAGCTGTCCTGCAGCCATAGTAGCCTCCAAAGTGCTATCTGGCAAATCCGTCCAATTGATAAGCACAATCGCCGGTCGGAACGGGGACTGGAAAAACGCGGACAAAATCGCCCGCTCACGGCCAGGGGCGTTTTTCACAGTATCAACCTTTAGGATATCGCACCGCACAGTATTATCCTTCAGTTTCATGTCGGAGCAGATTTTCTCTAGAACCTGGGCAACGGCTTGTGTCGAGCGTGAAAGAGGAATTCCAACACATCCGCTCGTATCCATAACCCCGCGCGACCAATACGGAATCTCGAGGACTTTACGAATATTCTTCGGAAGAATCCAGCGCTTCTCGGCACCCTTCGAGAAGTCACATGTGGAGCGCGCCCCTGTCCGCTCCGGGTCGGCAAGCACCTCCTTCACATTCTCCCACTCGTTCTCTTCAACACCATTGAGGCATACCGCATGTACAGGGCAGCCAATCGACTCAGCAATGGCTAGCTCTGCATCGGAGGATGCCCCAGAGCCAATACTCAAAAAGACAGTGCGCACCCCCTTTCCAGAAAAGGTATCCCACAGTCGGTCTGGAATTGCCCACTCATTCACATAGACTAGGCCGGAGATGTCCATTCTTCATCCTTCCAGGATTTACTGCCGCCAATGCTTTCCGCAGTTCAGGCATGTAATGAAGATTGTCATAGGCTCATCAGCTGAGCGCGTCTGAAGCTCATAGTATGTACACTCCTTCTTCCAGCAGCGGGTGCATGTGAAGCGGTCCGTCGCCATCGCGCGGTTGCCCTCCAACTGACGCTTCTCACGGAGCTGCTGCTGAATGAAACTCTCTTTCCAATGCCCCTCATACAGCTCATATACATTCATCTCAGACAGCTCCTTCCAGGAGATATAGCCCTTCTTAATGCGCTCGAGCAGCTCCGTATTTCCCACATAGGATGTGGGGATGAGATTTGATGTGATATGACGGGCTGTCATTTCATACAGCTGGACAAAGGGGGCATAGGACCATGCGAGACCCACGTGACGCTGGTCGGCCATCCGCACTGTAGCATTATAGATACAGCGCTCAAGAAGCAGCGTGTCCTCGTAGCTTAGATGATCCTTTGTGAGCTTATAGAGCCGTGCAACCATTGTAGCACGACGAGTCGTGGGGGCAGCCTGAGGAGGAGTGACCCAGTCCTCCTGCTTGAGTGCCTCCGCCGGTGGAACGTGTAGGTATGCTGCGGCCTCCGTTGTCGCTGCGGCCGCAGCCGGCTTTCGCTTCTTCGCCTTTGCAACTGTCGCCCCTGGTGCCGCCCTGACGCGGCGCACAGGGATAGGAGTCTCTTCTGCGTCCTCACCCGCATCGGCCTCAACCTCAACATCCTCCTCGGCCTCCTCCTCCTCTTCAGCCTCCTCCGCCTCCTCCTCCGCATCCTCCTCAACTGCGGCATCAGCAGCATCTGCCTCCTCCAGCTCTACACCCTCCGCAATATCCCCCTCACCCTCCTCCTCTTCATCTTCATCAAACCCTCCAAAGGCACGGGTGTAGAAGGTCTCATACTCCGCCGACTTGAACGGAATTGGAAATGACCATGACTCTGGGTCCTTTGAGGCGAGAAGAAGAATATCTCCAAATGCCCCTACTGCATCATGTGGGGGTGGTAGTTCGTGCTTATTCTCCGTGCCATCCTTCCCCTTCGTGTAGCCAAATAGGAACAGAGTACTTGACTTGAGAGGATAGGAACCAAGGAGGTCTGGCACATCCTTCTTCTTGAATGTAGTCTTCAAGTTAGCAAGGGTGAGCCCTCCGCTCATCGGCACCTGAAGCACAATCTCCTTGATTTCAGCATTTTGCGTTAGAAGAAGGCAAGGGACCCCAGTCTTCTTTCCAGTGGCAGCAGTGGGCGGCATTCCTATGTTTGGTTCTTCCTTCGGCTTTGAATCCCCTCAATTTTGGAGGGGGCGTGCCTCCCTGGGGCTAAGGACTGTACACAATACTTGTGTAAGGATTATGATGCGTTGGATATGCCGATGGATACCGATGCCGGCGCCCACTAAAGCTGGCGCAACTACTACATCAGAGATTACTATCTATGATGCAGGTGACTCAAAAGGGTGGCTATTTCCTGATGGACGTTGGCTAGCCTGGCGTATCCTAAACCGTGTGCCTAGTCAAATGATACCTGGAGGGGTGGAGGAGACTCTTTCTCTTGAGGAGCAGGATTGGGTGCCGTTTCAGATTCTGTGGAAAGAGGTGTATTCGATGCAGCTTCTGGAATGGGCTCCAGATGTGTCGGCTCCGGCACGGATACAGATTCCGGGCTGGGAACTTCAACTGGAGGCGCAGGCGCAGGAGCCGCCGCCGCGGCCACAGCCTCGCGCAGCTCCAGTGCCGCAGCAACCGGCGCCACGGCCGGCGCAACGGCCTTCACCGCCTGTGCAAGCGCAGCGACCTCCTGAGAAGAGATTGCCAGGCCCACCGCAGTCTGTGCGACACCCGCACAAAGCCCCAAGCAAGAGACCCAACCCTCCTTCTTTCGGAGATCAATCTTCCCCTGGGCGGCCGCCACGGCCCCATCAATCGCAGCACCGGCCGCCTGCAACAGGAGGTCCTCCACGCCAGGCTGGGGGAAGCCACCCGCGGCATGGAGCCCCTTCCGCAGGGCGGATAGCACAAACGACTTCTTTTCAGCCCCCGAAAGTGCCTGCACCTTCTGCACCTGCTGGCTCACAAATAGTGCAATCGTAATAACCTCCGCAATATCCAACTTTCCATCTGCCTTGGCCTCAATGAACTTGTCCGCAATCTCCTTGAGCAGGGCCTCCATAGTTCTACTCACGGATGAGGAATTTTGTGATGTATTTTTTCCCGAATAGCACCAGATGGTTCAGAAACTACTAGTTGCACTCTTAATAGCCGTCGTGCTTTTCCTTGGATATAGACTGCTCCGTGCTTATATGCCCTCCCTCTTTGGAGCTGGAAGTGGTCGCAAGGCCGTGCCCGTAATTCAACCCCCTATTGAGCCATTTGCTGCTGAACAGAAGCTTCCACCTGCAGGGCCACCACCGATGGTGCCCCCTGCGCCTGCACCTGCGCC
>JAIXUW010000039.1 GCA_027483355.1 Alphaproteobacteria bacterium | reverse complement strand
CGCGGTCACCCGTGAACCTGTACGCTGATTAAAAACAGTGGCTTGAGATACAGTCGGTTATACGCGTAAGATGCCAAAAGGCGAGGATATGTTCAGGGAGTCCATGATGCCGGCAGTTCGTTTTTCCACTTATCTCTGGATGGCCGTTGTCGGCTGTTTGTTGGCAGCACCCGTCGCGGCGCAGCGCAACGATGGCCCGGCGGTCCCGGCGGTGCCAGCACCTGCCGTACAATCATCAACGATGCCCGATCGCATTCAGCGCCCCATGCAGGCGCTGGATCCCGTGACCTTGCGCGGCGAGGGATTTGAAATTCGCCTCTGGGGCATTGACCAGGTTGATGCCACCAATACGCCGCTGTCGTTGCGTGCAGTTGAACGCCTGGATGAGCTGATTGCCGGTCGCCAGGTCAATTGCAAAATCGAGGGCGGCACCATTCCGGCCCTGATTGGTCGTTGTGCCACCGCCGATCAGCAAGATCTTGGTTTTACGCTTCTCAATGAAGGTTTGGCCGTGCGCAACCGCCGGCAGACCTATGGGACGACCTTTGCGCAAGGCTATGGCCAGGCCGAGGAATTCGCCCGCACCAACCGCAAAGGTGTCTGGACCTATCTGACGAGCAGTGAAGAAGAGGCAGCCGCCCTGACGCCCGGCATGATGATGGGGCTTTTGATTGGCGTACCGGCGGCAGGCTTTGTTTGCCTTGCCATCCTGATGTGGGTTCTGTTGCAACGCGTGGTGACGACCCAGCGCCAGGAATTTGACCGCGCCCGCAAGAAAGAAAATGCGCTGGCTGTCCGCGAACGCAGCGTTATGGTGGCCATGCTCGAAGGTGAACTGGTCGAGAACAAAAACAAGGTCGAGGCCTTCCTGACCATTTATGGCGACATGCTGCGCTCGCTGAAAGACTTAAGCGAGACGCCGAAATACCAACAGGTGGGCGATATCGTGCAGCGCCACCCTAGCTTTAGCCACATCGTCTTTGATGCCAACGTTAATAAGTTGTCATGGCTCGGGCTGCAATTGGCAGGCCGCGTGTCAAAGCTGTATGCGGCTTTGCCGCGCACGCAAGAGTACATCACGCTTGACCCCAATGTTCCTTTGGAAACCGCGGTCAAGCTGCTTGAGAAAACCGTTCATGAGGCGGTGGAATTACAAGAGCCTATTGATACGGTTCTGCGTGAGCTGCAAAACGTTGCCGAGGGTAAAGCGCCGGCCGGCGTTTAATCGGTTCAACCGCGCCATAAGAAAACGCCCCCTGGCAATAACCAGCGGGGCGTTTCTTTTGGTCCTACGCCCAAGGCGGAGGATGATATTTTTAAGCGCGGGCGCGTGTAGTGGGGGCGGGTGCAGTGGCTGGAGAGCCATCGCTGACCTGACCGGGTGAAGGCGCGTCACGCTCGATCATTTGTGACAGGCTCAGGAGATCCATGAAATGATCGGCCTGACGGCGCAGTTCATCGGCCACCATGGGTGGGCTGGTACGGATAGTGGAGACCACCGTGACCCGCACGCCTTTGCGCTGAACCGACTCCACCAGACGACGGAAATCACCATCGCCCGAGAACAACACGATGTGATCGACGTGATCGGCGATCTCCATCATGTCGATGGCGAGTTCGATATCCATGTTGCCTTTGATCTTACGGCGACCCATCGAATCGGTGAATTCTTTGGCGGGCTTGGTCACCATCGTGTAGCCGTTGTAATCGAGCCAGTCGATCAGGGGACGGATGGGTGAGTATTCTTGATCTTCCATAAGGGCGGTGTAATAAAAAGCGCGCACCAAACGGCTCTGGTCCGAGATCCAGCCCAGCAGACGTTTGTAGTCGATGTCGAATTCAAGGCTTTTGGCAGCCGCGTAGAGATTGGCGCCATCAATAAAAACAGCCAGCTTTTCTTCCGGATAGAAGTGATTGAGGGCTAATTTAGGGTTGTTTCCCTGGTTTTTCAATGTGTTAACTCCCTGTTCGCCTTGTGTGATGACATTGTCCGCTTCTCTAGGGTGGCGGAAGTTTGTCAGGTATTCTAAAAAACTATCTCTTTGTAATAATTGCCTTTTTAAGGGCTATGCCGCGGGACTCAGGTGAGACCCGGGTGCCGATGATATGGGTGTCATGAAACCATTCGTCAAGGCGAGAGTAGGGTTTATAAAGCCGACCCTTGATTCAGTCAACTTTTTTTATCGCTAAAACAAGGGAAAAGCGCAACGCAAGCCTTGCAAGGGGCGCCGAAGATACTTATAAAAAATCCTGCCCGCAGGGGCAAGAGATTCTATTGACCTGAAGGAAGTACACCGCCATGGCTCGCGTTACTGTCGAAGATTGCGTTCTTAAAGTCCCTAACCGTTTCGAGCTGGTTTTGCTGGCATCCCAGCGCGCCCGTGAAATCGGTGCGGGCGCTGAGTTGCTGGTCCATCGTGACAACGACAAGAACCCGGTGATTTCGCTGCGTGAAATCGCCGATACGGATATGTCGCTGGAAGCCTTGGGTGAATCCCTGATCAAGAACCACCAGAAGGTGATCGAGGTCGAAGAAGACGAAGAAGATATCATCGACGTCATGGAAGGCGAGAGCGAATGGGCTCACGTGGCCCCCATCGAGCGTGAGGTGGTTGAAGCCGGTCTGCAAGAAGACGAAGGCATTCCCCCCGCCGCCGAAGACGCCGAGCGCGAGCCGCATAATCCGCCCATGGGCGATCTGTCCGAAGACCTGGATGTGGCCCTGCCCGAAGAACTGGTGGGCGACCTGGCTGAGGAAGACGAGAACTTTTAACGATCGGCAGGCAGTGATGCCTACCCATTCTTTGCGAAACCGCCTATCATTGTATGATCGGGCGGTTTTGCATTTTTACCAGGGCGCCGACAGCGCTGAAACGAGACAATGATCCGGCAGTATGAACTTGTCGATATGATGAAAGCCTATGATCCTGACGTGAACGAGGATCTGGTCAACCGCGCCTATGTCTTTGCCATGAAGGCACACGGCAGCCAAAAGCGGGCCTCGGGCGATCCGTACTTTTCACACCCCCTGGAAGTTGCCGGCATTCTGACCGAAATCAAGATGGACGCGCCCACCATCTGCACCGCGTTGCTGCATGACACGGTGGAAGATACCGAGGCGACACTTGAAGATATCCGCAAGCTTTTTGGCGTCGAGATCGAAAAGCTGGTCGATGGTGTCACCAAGCTTTCCCAGATCAAGTTTCAATCGGCGCAGGAAAAGCAGGCCGAGAATTTCCGCAAGCTGATTTTGGCGATGTCCGAAGACATTCGCGTGCTGTTGGTGAAGCTGGCTGATCGTTTGCACAATATGCGCACCTTGCAGCACGTAAAACCCGAAAAGCAAAAACGCATCGCCCTTGAGACGATTGAAATCTATGTACCGCTAGCCGAACGCATTGGCGTGCATAAAATCAAAGAAGAGATGGAAGATATCGCCTTTGGCATTTTAAATGCCGAAGCGCGCGACAGCATCACCACCCGCCTGAATTTTCTCCGCGCCGAGGGGGGCGAGGCGGTGGTGGGCCGTATTCTCGATGAACTGCGCGCCAAGCTGGCCGAGGCGGGCCTGCGTGCCGAGGTCAAGGGCCGTGAAAAAACCCGCCATTCCATCTGGAAGAAGATGCAGCGCAAGAACATCGCGTTCGAGCAACTCTCCGACATCATGGCTTTTCGTATTTTTGTGCCCGATGTGACCGAGTGCTATCACGCGCTGGGCGTCATTCATGGTCTTTATCCGACTGTGCCAGGCCGCTTTAAAGATTATATCTCGTTGCCGAAACCCAACGGTTATCGCTCGTTGCACACCACGGTGATTGGCCCCGAAAACCACCGCATCGAAATTCAGATCCGCACGCCTGAAATGCACGAAGAGTCCGAGCTGGGTGTCGCCGCCCACTGGATCTATAAGGACGGCACCGCCAAGCACGACCAGACATCGGGCAAGCAAATGCGCTGGCTGCGTGAATTGATGGATATCGTCGATCAAGCGCAAAAACCTGAAGAATTCCTCGAGAATACCAAGCTTGAACTGTTTCAAGATCAGGTTTTTTGCTTTACCCCCACGGGTGATCTGATTTCGCTGCCGCGCGGCGCGACGCCGGTTGATTTCGCCTATGCCGTCCACTCAGAATTGGGTGACAAGACGGTGGGCGCCAAGGTCAATGGCCGCATCACGCCGCTGTCGACCGCACTGCACAACGGCGATCAGGTTGAAATTACCACCGCCAAGAACCAGACACCCAGCCCGCAGTGGGAACGCTTTGTCGTCACCGGCAAGGCCAAGGCGCGCATTCGCCGTTTTGTGCGTCAGCAGCAGCGCGATCAGTATATGAGCCTTGGCCGCGGCATGTTGCAGAAAGTCTTCAAGCAAGAAGGCCATGATCTGATCGATCGGAATATCACTCAAGACATCTGTCGCCACTTCAAGACCGAGAACGCCGAAGATCTTTTTACCGGCATTGGCTCCGGCCATATCAGCGCGCGCGAAGTTTTCTATGCGGTTCACCCGGAAGAGCGCATCAAGGATAACCCGCCGGTTGAGCCGCAGATTGCGCTGACGGAGAAGAAAACCCATCAAAAGGGCAAATCAGCCCCGATGCCTATCAAAGGGCTGATCCCAGGCATGGCGTTGCATTATGCGCGTTGCTGTCACCCGCTGCCGGGGGACCGTATCGTCGGTATTGTCACCACGGGCAAGGGCGTGACCATCCACACCATTGACTGTGAAACCCTGGAGTCTTTCGCCGACACGCCCGAGCGCTGGCTGGAAGTATCGTGGGAAGAGGGTGAAGACACGCCGGAATCGCATGTGGGTCGCTTGCTGATCACCATTTCCAACAAGCCGGGGGCGCTGGCGTCGCTGTCAACCGTCATCGGCAAGAATGGCGGCAACATCACCAACCTCAAGATCACCAACCGGGCGCTTGATTTCTGGGACATGATCATCGACGTCTACGTGCGCGACAACAAACACCTGAACGATATTATTGCCACTCTACGCGGCACGCCGGAAATCAGCGACGTTAGCCGGGCACGCAGCCGCTGATGCGCGATATCCTGCAGGCCTGGCGGATCATGACAACCAAGCGGCGCAGTCAACGCCGGATGCCCATGCGGCGCCTTGCCCGTTATTACGGCACCCGCATCGCCCGCCTGCCGGGGACACCCCATCATATTGCCGCGGGCTTTGCCGTGGGCTTGGGCGTGTCAATGACGCCGTTTATCGGCTTTCATCTTTTGTTGGGCTTGGTCTTATGCTGGGCTTTGCGCCTGTCGAACATGGGCATGATCATCGGCACGGTTTTGGGGGGCAACCCCTGGACCTTTCCGGCAATCTGGCTTGCCACCTATCAATTGGGTTATCGTTTGTTGGCGATGGAGCGGGCAGCCGACGCGCCGCCGCATGACATTACGCTGGCCTCACTGTTGGCGCATCCGTTTGATCTCTTGCTGCCGATGACGGTGGGCAGCCTGCCGCTGGGCCTGGCGGTGGGTTTGCTGGTGTATTATCCGGCGCGGCGGGTGGTGGCAGGCTACCGCCGCCGCAAATTTGACGCTCTGACGACGGCCACGCGTACGGAGAAGGCGCCATGATCATTGGTATCGGCAGCGACCTTGCCCACATCGACCGTCTGGCAGCAACGCTGGAACAGCAGGGTGAGCGCTTTTTGGCGCGTTGTTTCGCCCCGGCTGAGCGCGATTATGTCGAAAGCCGTGCGGCCGCCATGCCCGCAGATAAACAGGCTGGCGCGCGCGCCAGCGGTTATGCCAAGCGCTGGGCCGCCAAAGAGGCCTGCGCCAAGGCTTTAGGCCTGGGTATTCGCGAAGGTATTTTTCTGGGCGATATCATCATCGGCAATGACACAGCCGGAAAGCCCTCTATACTGCTGCAAGGTGGTGCGGCCCAAAGGCTCAGCGCTATCACCCCCGTGGGCATGAACGCGCGGATTGATGTCAGCCTCAGCGACGACGGTGGCCTTGCCCTGGCTTTTGTCGTGATCAGCGCCACGTGAACCTGAAATAAAAACAAGAAAAAGACGGATTGTATGAACACACCTAATCAAGGCCTGCCTCCCACCCGGGACGGCCAAACCTTCCCTCCCGATCCGGCAGCGCCTGCCGCTCCCAAAGACCGTGACGATGCATCGGATCTTTTAAAGGCGATGCTGATGGCAGCGGTGATTGCGCTCACCATTCGCTCACTCCTGTTCGAGCCTTTTAACATTCCGTCGGGTTCGATGTTCCCCTCGCTCTTGGTGGGAGATTATCTTTTTGTTGAAAAATATTCCTACGGCTACAGCAAATATTCCTTCCCGCTGGATCTCGCGCCCATCAGTGGCCGCATCTTTGAAAAAAGCCCGAAGCGCGGCGATATCGCCGTTTTCCGGCAGCCCAAGCGCGTCCACATCGACTACATCAAACGCATCGTCGGCTTGCCAGGTGATACCGTACAAATGCGCGAGGGCGTCCTCTATCTGAATGGCGAGGCGGTGCCGCGCGAATATCTGGGTGTCGAAGACCTGCCCGAGGGCAACGCCATCAATGTCTATCAGAAATACATCGAAACCCTGCCCGAGGATAAAGCCGGCGCCGGTCGCCGCCATTTTATTTATGAAGTGACCGATGATGAAGTAAACGACAACACCCAAATCTTCACGGTGCCGGAAGGTTACTATTTCGCCATGGGCGATAACCGTGACAGTTCGCTTGATAGCCGCGTGCAGGATCAGGTGGGTTTTGTCCCGGCTGAAAACCTGGTGGGTCGTGCGGCCTTTATTTTCTTCTCGACCGCCGGTGTTGGTGATGCCTGCGCGCGCGAAGGCAAGCTGGCGGCGCTGCGCAGTGCCGGCTGCTATCTGTTCAAATGGCCACAAGCCATCCGTTATGAACGTTTGTTTAGGCCGGTCCATGGCCTTTGATACCAATCACCTGGAGGCCGCTCTTGGCCATGTGTTTAAAAACGAAGGTCTGCGCCGCCGGGCGCTGACCCATGCCAGCCATACGGCAGGGCAACCGCGTATAGGTGACGGCGATAATGAACGCCTCGAATTCATTGGCGACCGCGTCTTGGGTTTAGCGGTCGCAGATCTGCTTTATCGCACCTACATGACCGAAAATGAAGGTGCGCTCGCCAAACGACTGACCGCGCTGGTACAGCAAGCGGCCCTTGTACAGGTAGCGCAGGCGATGGATTTGTCGCCCTATGTGCAGCTCTCGGCGGCCGAGCGTAAAAGCGGTATGAAGGATGCGGTCTTGGCCGATGCAGTCGAAGCTTTGATTGGGGCGGTTTATCTCGATGGTGGCTATACGGCGGCAGCGCAAGTAGTGGAACGGCTGTGGACGCCGTTGCTGTCGTCGCAGACCGTGCCGCCGGAAGAGGCCAAAACACGTTTGCAGGAATGGGCGCAAGCCCGCGGGCTTTCCTTGCCCCACTACGAAGTCATTGCCCAGGACGGTCCGCCGCACGCGCCGCAATTCACCGTGCAAGTTACCGTGCAGGGCCGCCCGCCGATCGCCACCACCGCCGCCTCCAAGCGCGCCGCCGAAAAAGCCGCTGCCGCCCTGGTGCTGGCGCAAATAGATACAGAGGAAAACGCATGAGCGCAGAAACTGATCGCCGTTGCGGCATGGTGGGGATTATCGGTGCGCCCAATGCCGGTAAATCAACCTTGGTTAATCGTTTGGTCGGTTCAAAAGTCACCATCGTCAGTCCCAAAGTGCAAACGACGCGCACCCGCGTCATGGGTATCCTGACCGAAGGCGACACGCAGATTATTCTGGTTGATACGCCGGGCATTTTCGCACCCAAACGCCGCCTTGATCGCGCCATGGTCAGTGCCGCCTGGCAGGGGGCGCGTGATGCCGATGCTGTCTTGTTGCTGGTCGATATCGGCAAGGGGCGCATCAACGACGATACCCGCGCCATTATCGAGAAACTGAAAGAACAAAAACGTCGCGTCGCTTTGGTTTTGAATAAAATCGATATGCTGGCGCGTGAAAGGCTTTTGTCCCTGACCGCGGAATTGAACGCCATGGGTGATTTCAGCGATGTCTATATGATCTCTGCTCTTAAAGGCGATGGAGTCGATAAACTAAAAGCCGATCTGGCGGCGCGGATGCCTCAGGGTCCATGGCTGTTTGGCGACGAACAGCTCTCCGATATGCCGATGCGCCTGCTGGCAGCCGAGATCACGCGGGAGCAGATTTTTCTGCAACTGGGCGACGAGCTGCCCTATGACGCCACGGTCGAGACCGAAGAATGGCAGGAACGCGATGATGGTTCGGCCAAAGTCAGTCAGGTGATTTATGTGCGTCGCGATACCCAAAAAGCCATCGTGCTGGGGGCGGGTGGTCAGCGCATCAAAAAGATTGGTCAGGCCGCGCGGCTGGAGCTGGAAGCCATGCTCGACCGCCGTATTCATATGACCCTTTTCGTCAAAGTACGCGATAACTGGGGCAATGACCCGGCCCGCTTCTCGCATTGGGGCTTGGATTTTAACGCTTAAAATCAATTATTTAATAAAATTTATTGACATAATGTTTGTGCACCATTATAGTCTCTAAGCTGTCTTTTTATCAAAGAAGTCTCTTAGATGCTTCGTTCTTTGCCCTCTCACGTCTGCGGCTATGCCGTCACCCGTAAAACACTCAAAATCACGGGGATGCCCGCATGAACAATCATGAATTGCGCCGCCGCTTTGACCGTTATGCGCGCACACGTCGTCAGGCGTTGCGGGATCCCGTCCATATGCTGATTGAGGCCATCCACACCGACAATTTGCTCGATGTTGTGCTGGTGATCGGTCATCACCCCAAAGCCGTACACTGGTTCGACCGGACGGGCTGTACGGCGCTGCGTGCCGCGATCGAAGACGAGCGGCTGGATATCGCCAATTTTTTGCTGGCCAGTGGTGCCCATCTGCATCAGCCGGATAACGTGGGTGTGACCCCATGGGCACGCGCGCAGGAAAAGGGCTGGTATATCCATGAGGGCACCTCCTTGCGCCAAGCGTCGCGGCCGACGAACGCTGATCCCGCGCCGGCTCCTGTAAATGCGCAGAATGGTGTTTTCTCCGTTGATGCAGAAGGTTTTCTGAAGGCCGCAGACGGACGCAGGATTGCTTGCTTCGGCGATCAAAAAGAAGCTGCTCACTGGATCCTTAAAATCGGTCAGCGGCAGTCACTGTCGCAGCATTTTGACATCGCCCTCCATCCCTCCCGTCCGGGCTTTGCCGCGGTTGATCGTACCGCTGGCCCCATCGCGGCGGCGTCCCCCGGCCGATCATGACCATCGCTGCGGTTAGGGTGTTTTCACCAGAAAGATTTGATGATGAGCGCGGCAGCCTGGTGGTGATGCGGCACGGACCCCATTTACCTTTTGCCGTGCAGGAAGCCTATTTTATCTTTAGCACGTCGCCCCCGCGCCCCCGCGGCGGTCAAGCGTATGTTGCGCTGGAATAGGTGATAATCTGCGTGCAGGGTTCTTGTGAAGTGCGCTTTGATAAGATGGCATCAGGCAGATGACCGTCGTGCTTGATCGCCCCGATAAGGCGGTGGGCTGTGGCATATCGCGCGAGATGTACAATATGTCATCTAACTGCATCTTGCTGGTCTATACCTCAGCCCTGCGGGCCGAGGCCGATACGATCCATGACTATACGGCCTTTGTGGCCCGAGTGGTTGTTTCTCGCACTTAAACGGTCAAAACGCATTGGCCCACCGCGAATCGGTGTTATATTCAAAAAGCAAAGACACTCTTTATTATGAAAACGGATCGACGATGAGCTGGACAGACGAGCGGATCAATACACTCAAAAAAATGTGGAAAGAAGGCAAGAGTGCCGCCGAGATTGCCAAGACACTGGGCAAAGGCGTCACGCGTAATGCCGTGATCGGCAAGGCGCACCGCATGGGTTTGTCGGGCCGTCCCAGTCCAATTAAGAAACCCGCTCCGCCGAAAAAAGATACGGCTAAAGTAGCCCCCAAACCGGTAGCCGCGGCGCCCAAGGCGGCACCTAAAAAAGCAGCCGCGGCCCCCACCACCAACAAGGTGCAGCCGCCCAGCCGCGAAGCGGAAGAGCTGAAAAAGATGGAGCGCGAAGCGCCCCGTATTGGCGGCGGCATTGCTTTGATTGATCTGACCGAACGCATGTGCAAATGGCCGATTGGTGACCCCAAGGACGCCGATTTTAGTTTCTGTGGCCTGGGCATTCGTCCCGGTACGCCCTATTGCCCCGAACATGCGGCCATGGCCTATCAGGCGTCCAGTCGGCGTGGCGGCACTGCGATTGGCCGTGGCGTCAAACAGGTCGTCGAGGAAGTCGAAGAGGTCGAAGTCGTTGACGACGAAGATGTTGAAGACGTCGCCGATACCGATGCCGATGCAGACGATGATGACGAGGCCGTAGCATAAATCGCCATGATACCGGGTTGGCGTGACAGATGTTTTTTCTGCGCAGCCATCCTGGGCGCTTTGTTGCTGGGTTATTTTGCAAGCAGTAATGCCTTTTTAGGCATCATCGCCACCGGTCTTGCCTATATCGGCGTGTTTTTCCATGAAATCGGCCATACGGTTTTTCATTGGCTTTACGGCTATGTCGCCCTGCCGTCGTTTGATTTTGCGGCGGGTGGCGGCATGACCTATCAGTTCGGCGGCCGCAGCTGGCTGCTGCAAGCAGCCGTCTTCGTCAGCCTGGGTGCCGGTATTTTTATGGCGCGGCGATCCGGCTTTGCCCCGCTGATGGTGCCGCTGTCGGTCTTTACCGCGTTTTTGCTGCTGACCGCATTTCTGCCCGTCCACAGTATGATTCCCATTTTCATGGGGCATGGCACCGAGATTGCGCTGGGGGCTTTTCTTTTGTGTCGGGCTTATTACAACATTTCGCTGTCGCGGCCAGCGGAGCGCTGGCTGAACGCGCTGATCGGCGCTTTTATGATCAGTAATGTGCTGACCCTGGTCTGGGCGCTGATGTATAACCCCGTCTTTGCCGCCGAATACGAAATGCAAAAGGGCGGCCATCGTTTTGGCGATCTGGACCAGATCGAAGATGGGTTTGGCATTAGCCGCCATACGCTGGGTTGGACGTATATCATCTATACCGCCGCCTGCCTTATGGGCTTGCGGGCGTGGATTGTGCGGCGTTTGCCTTAAGGCTTACTGCGCCTGGCGCACTTCGACCACTTCCGGGATGAAGTGTTTCAGCAGGTTCTCAATGCCTGATTTCAGCGTCATCGACGATGACGGGCAGCCCGCGCAGGCACCGCGCATCTGCAAATAGACGACGCCTTCGTCAAAATCAAAAAAGACCACATCGCCGCCATCGGCCGCAACGGCTGGGCGAATGCGCGTATCGAGAATTTCCTTGATCTGGCGCACCACATCGCTGTCGTTATCGTCGGCGGCGTGACGGGCGGGTGCCGCCGCTTCTTGTTCGTTATTGAGAACAGGCAGGCCTTTGGTGAAATGCTCCATGATGACACCCAACACCAGCGGTTTGATGGCGGGCCAGGGCAAGACATCAGATTTGCTGACCGTGACGAAATCAGAGCCCAGAAAAACGCCGGTGACGCCTTCGATCTTGAACAGCTGTGTGGCCAGTGGTGAGGCATGACCCGCCTCTTCGGCCGTGGTGAATTCAGCCGTGCCCTGGCCCAGCACTTCACAGCCGGGAATAAATTTCAGCGAGGCGGGGTTGGGGGTTTGCTCGGTCTGGATAAACATCAGGGAATTCCTTTACTAGTTGAATATTCGAAATGGAGGGCGGTGTCCGGAAAAACAAGGGGGTGGATAGCATGGGCGGCGGCGGCGGCCTCGGCAAAACCGGTCAGAATCAGCTTTAATTTGTGGGGGTAGGTGGCCACATCGCCGATGGCGAAGACACCGGGCAGGGCGGTTGCGCAGGTGGCGGCATCGACGGGGATGTGGTGAAGCGTGATACCCAGCCCCCAGCTTTCTAATGGTCCTAGCTGTGGCGTCAGGCCAAAGAAGGGTAAAAGCGCGTTTGCATCCAATCGGCGCGTGCCACCGTCGAGATCGGCTACCACCACCGCGTGCAGCTTTTGGCCGTCCCCTTCGAGCGCGTGCAACTGGTATGGAATGACCAGTTCGATTTTATCGGTCTCTGCCGCCAGTGCCCTCAACCGCGCGACACTCTCGGGCGCGGCACGGAAACTGTCACGCCGATGCACAAAGTAAATTTTCCGGGAGACATCGGCCAGCGACAAGGTCCAGTCAACCGCGCTGTCACCACCCCCGGCGATAACGATAGTTTTATCGCTGAAATCGCTGCGGGCGCGTACCAGATAAGAAACGCCGCGCCCCTCGT
>JAIXUW010000166.1 GCA_027483355.1 Alphaproteobacteria bacterium | reverse complement strand
ACAACCCCAAGCAAGTCATTGAAAAGAATAAGTTTATCCAGCTTGAAAAAGCACCCGCGCTCGCGTATTCTCCCAATTCATTGCCGATGTAGCTCAGTGGTAGAGCATTCGCTTCGTAAGCGAGTGGTCGTAGGTTCAAATCCTATCATCGGCACCACTCTCTCCCGCTTCTGAAAAGATATGCCCGTGCGCCCGTTGACTTTGGGCAATATGTCGATATATTTAGACATATGGACATACAAAACGCCCTCATTGCTTTCGACGCTCTTTCGCAAGAAACCCGGCTGCGGGTGTTTCGTCTGCTGGTGGAACAAGGCAGCGATGGCTTGCCAGCGGGCGCGATTGGCGAAAAGCTCGGCATTCCGCATAATACGCTTTCTTTCCATCTATCCCACATGAGTAACGCGGGCCTGGTTGTGTCACGACGCAGCGGGCGTTCGGTTATTTACAGCGCCAATTTTGATTACTTCACTGGTCTCATCCGTTTCATGATCGAAGACTGCTGTTCTGTCGAATTTGCCAGCATTCGCAACGATAAAAAACGCGGTTGTTCGGTCATTGAACTGGCGAATTGCTGCGCCCCCAAAAAGGAGAAAAAGTCATGAAAATATCCACGTTGAAAACGACACTCGCCACACTTGAGGCGGTCAATTTTAAGCTGCCGGATGGCACTTATCTGCCGCCCCATTTCCACGTGACCGAAGTCGGCCGGTGACCAAGCATTTTATTGATTGCGGCGGTGTCGAGCGCAGTGAAGTGGCCGCTAATTTTCAATTGTGGGAAGCCGGCGACTATGACCATAGATTGGCGCCGCAAAAATTTCTGCATATCGTCAATCTTTCGCGCAAAGTTCTGGGCGACGACGACCTCGATATCGAAGTGGAATACCAGCAAAATACCATCGGCAAATTTGGCCTTGATTTTGATGGCACCGATTTTATCCTGACACTCAAGCAAACCGCCTGTCTGGCGCAGGATGCCTGCGGTATCCCCGATAAACAAATGCCGATCAAGGTTGTCGGCTGCGCCCCCGGCGGCGGTTGCTGCTAAGAAGCCGCGGTATGCTCAAATTATTGGTATTGTGTACGGGTAATTCCTGCCGTTCGGTCATGGCGGAGGCTTTGTTCAATCATCTGGGGCAAGGACATATAGACGCGGTGAGTGCGGGCAGCGCACCGGCAGGCTATGTTCATCCCCAGTCGATCGTTACCTTGCAGCGCCACGGCATAGACCCGGGTCAGCCGGCGAGCAAATCATGGGATATGTTTAACGGTAAGTCTTTTGATTTCATTGTGACCGTTTGCGATGCGGCAGCTGCCGAAAGCTGTCCGGTTTTTGCAGGTCCGGCCCAAAATATACATTGGCCGACACCAGACCCGGCCAAAGCCACTGGCACTCAGGCTGAAATAGAGGCGGCCTTTGATACGGCTTTCATGCTGCTGAAGACCCGCATCGGCGCATTTATCGCCGATAATCAGCGATAATCGACCTGGCGTACTGGGATGGTAATGACCAGGCTGTCACGATTGCCTTGATAGCTGGTGGCATCATTACCAACCGAGCGCAGCAGCGGTCTTTCGGCCGCTGCGGGTACGAGATAGAGGCCGGCTTTATTATTTATGGTTGTCATTGTCTGTCCTTATAGGTTGAAGATTCTCGACCAGATCCCAGAGGTGCCCGGTTTTGCGGAGCGTGAACAGCGATTTGCCATCCTGCTCCAGGCTATATTGGCCGTTTTTTAAACTGCGATCACCCACGGGGCGAATCTGTGCCGTGAAAACGCTGTGCTGTGTATTCTCGCAGCCAACGTTGGTCGTGCTTTTTTTATAAAGGTGAATGATGTAATCGGCATCATAGACCCCGCCCGCGGGACCAAGATCACGCAAAGAGCCGACGCCGCGCATGATTTCGTTACTCATCCTGGTCACCTGCAGCCGTCGTATCTTTTTTGGCATCATGGACCAAAGTGGGCAGCAATTTGATTGAAGTGGCCTGCATCATCGGCATGGTTGGCATACCAAAGGGCGCCTTGGGGCCAAAGCCCCGGGGTGCAGGCGCGCGCGGAGCCGGGCCGCGCATGGCAGGCTGCGGTTTGACAGGCAAAAGCGCTACAACCGTGCCGCTTTTATCGCCGCTTGCGGCTTTATCCTTTTGTTCAGCTGATGTTTGAAAATCATCTTTGGTCATTTGCGTACCTCTTTCTTTTCGTTGGCGGCGCGCAGGGGCAGCGCCGGCGTCGCGTGCATGTCTTGTCGCAGGCGGCCACGGGGATTGGGTTTAAAGGGCGCCATTGTCTGGCTACTCAGCTGTTTCACGGGAGACCGCTTTCGTTATTTCAAGATAAAGAAAAGTTTTCGCGAGCCGCTCGTGTCGGCCGCACATCCATAGGGATACAAATTTATGCGCGTTAGGTTGTCGTATTTTAGGGGTACTTCAAGCGCGGCCCCGGGACAACAGATGCAGGCGTTATGTCCTTATATGTCCCAAGTATAACATACATTTAACTTAAAGAGGGTTTTATTTAGCCCCCCTCTCAATTAAAATAACCAACAATATCAATGCTTAATTGGGTGCCTCTGATTAGGCTTTGCCATTTTGTGGGAATCCTGTATATTAAGTTATTCGAGATTTTAAGTTCTGACTTGTTACACGCTCTCTCAGGGCTCCTTCAAGACATCGCTATTTTCGGATGACCCCATCAGCAACGGTTGCAGGTGGACTTTCATGCACGAAGAGTGCGTTTCTACAGGAGGCCAATATGGCTCAAGGTACAGTTAAGTGGTTCAATGCTCAAAAAGGTTTTGGTTTTATCCAGCCTGACAACGGTGGTGCGGACGTATTCGTTCACATCAGCGCCGTCGAGCAAGCAGGCATGCGTAGCCTGAACGAAGGCCAAAAAATCACTTACGAAATCAAGAACGAGCGCGGCAAAGACGCAGCGACCAATCTTCAGGCTGCTTAATTCCTGATTTTTGAACTTTTAAAAAGCCTGGTGCCTTGCGCATCAGGCTTTTTTTATGGCTAGGGCTGTCCTTGTGACAGCCCTTTGCTATTTTAGGCGTATGGATCTTTTTGAAGAAAACAATCGTCACATAGAAATAGCCGAGGGCGCCCAGTTGCTGGGCGGTTTCGCCACGGCTGCCGCACCGCTGCTTTTAGAAAATGTGGCCACTATCGCCACCCAAGCCCCCTTTCGGCATTTGCTCACCCCCGGTGGCCACACGATGAGTGTCGCCATGACAAACTGCGGTCGTCTGGGCTGGATCAGTGATCGCAAGGGCTACCGCTATACGGCGACAGACCCGTCCACGGGTAAACCATGGCCGGCGATGCCAGCGGCCTGGTTTGACCTCGCCCAGCGGGCTGCCGCTGCCGGCGGATTTAAGCGCTTCACACCGGATGCCTGCCTGATCAATCGTTACAGCCCTGGTGCCAAAATGTCGCTGCATCAGGACAAGGATGAAAAGGACCAAACCGCCCCCATCGTCTCGGTATCCCTGGGCCTGCCCGCCGTGTTTCAGTTCGGCGGCCTCTCGCGCCAAGATCCGGTGCAAAAACATCGGCTACAGCACGGCGATGTGGTGGTCTGGGGCGGCCCCGCGCGCCTTGCCTATCACGGCATCTTACCCCTCAAAGAGGGGCATCATCCGCTGACCGGCGCCAGCCGCATCAACTTGACTTTTCGCCAGGCGCAATAGTGGATATTTATTCAGCAACCGCCGCGCAGAACATATAGCCGACGCCACGCACCGTCTTGATATAGGCGGGATCTTTCGGATCGTCGCCCAGTTTTTTGCGCAGGCGCCCGATCTGAATATCGATGGCCCGATCAAAACTTTCGAATTCATCTTCGCGCGTCAATTCGAAGAGATAGTCCCGGGTCAACGCACGGTTGGGTGACAATACCAAAGCTTCGAGCAGACGAAACTCGCCGGCGGTCAGCTCGGCTGATTTGCCTTTGGGATCGAACAATTGGTATTGCAAA
This sequence comes from Alphaproteobacteria bacterium, assembly GCA_027483355.1. Classification (GTDB taxonomy): domain Bacteria; phylum Pseudomonadota; class Alphaproteobacteria; order Micavibrionales; family UBA2020; genus JAEXMB01. The sequence goes on along the minus strand of JAIXUW010000166.1, from coordinate 4,822 downwards.
CGATCCAGCGTCCAACCTTCAAATTTGATCTTATCTTTGGCGGGTGCGGCTGCCAGTGTGGCGGCAGGCATGGCGGGCTCGCCGCGGCGAATAACCGCTTTGATGCGGGCAGATAATTCGCGGAGCTCGAACGGCTTGGTGATGTAGTCATCAGCACCCATTTCAAGACCGACAATTTTCTCGGTGGTATCGCTTTTGCCGCTGACAATGATAACAGGCACGCTCGACTGCGCCTTGATGCGGGTCAACACGCGAAAGCCTTCTTCATCTGGCAAGCCAAGATCAAGCAAGACCAAATCAGGAGCGGCGGATTTCACTTTTTCGACAGCCTCGGCGCCGCTGTAAGCAGACACAACGGTATAGCCGTCTTCCTCCAGGTAATGCGAGACGGTGGTCTGCAAATCGAGGTCATCATCAACGCTCAATACCGTGGCTTTTGCCATTATTTTTCATAAAATTTAAGGGTTTACCAGAGGTCGGCAGAATAGCCTTGATGCTACAAAAATGAAACAGAGATTTTGCCTTAGCGTTACGCAGCGGACAAAAGGCGCATACAGACCCCCGGCATGATGAAGGAAGACACGAACAATAACCCACTGCAAGGAGACCCACACATGTTTGAGCCCTCCGCCCTCATCCCCGAAACCGTCAAACTCGAGCGCTTTGCCTTGCGCCTGACCCGTAACAAAGCCGATGCCGATGATTTGGTTCAATCCACCTTGCTGCGCGCTCTTGAGAAGGGCGAGCAATTCCAGGAAGGTACCGATTTGTTCAAGTGGACAGCACGTATTATGTTCAACTCGTTCGTCTCGCAATATCGCCGCAAGACCAAATTCGAATCCCAGTATGACCCCAGCGCTTACATCGACAGCCTCAGCATCATGCCAAATCAAGAAGATGCCATGGACCTGAAAACCGTAAACACGGCTATGACACGCCTGAGCGCTGAGCATCGTGAAATTCTGGTTCTCGTCTGCATCCGCGGCCTGCGCTATGAAGAAGCGGCCGAACGTTTAGCCCTGCCCGTCGGCACGGTTCGTTCACGCCTGTCACGTGCCCGCAGCGCCCTGCAACGTGAATTAGCACCTGAGAAACAACCGCACCTAACCACGCTGCTCAACAGCCCCCACAACTTCAGCCTGCGCGCTGCTGCCTAACCTTTTTTTCCCCCTGAAACTGCATCGGGATCAGAGCTTTCTGGTCCCGATGTTTTTTTATCAAGCGCGGTTTGCCTGGCTTTCAGGCGACGCCTTTTGTTGGAGGAAATGGAGGATGGTTTCTTTCAAGTCTTTTTCAACAATCGGTTTGGGCAAATAGGCATCCATGCCCGCTTCGATACATTTGCTTTTATCACCAATCAAGGCATGCGCTGTCATGCCAATAATGGGGGTACGAGGGAGGCTTTGCTCTGCCTCTAGAGCGCGAATACGGCCGGTGGCCGCAAAGCCATCCATCTCCGGCATCTGCACATCCATCAAGATCAGGTCGTAATGATGGGTCTGCCATAAATCGACGCCAATTTTTCCGTTGCGCGCGACATCATAGACGCAGCCGATTTCATCGAGGATATAACCAAGAACGAGGATATTACCCTCATAATCCTCGACCATCAAAACTTTACTCTGGCCGGTCAGGGCCGCTTTAATGCGGTCGTTGATCTTGCTGAGCGCTTCTCCGGAAGGGGAAAGAACCTCGGGCCGAACGATTTGAGCGGGAATAGACATGGTGAAAGTTGAGCCTTTGCCCAGTTCGCTTTGCACGGTGATATCCCCCCGCATCAGACGGGCAAGGTTACGCGAAATCGGCAGACCCAGACCGGTACCGCCAAAACGCCGTGACACCGAACTGTCGGCCTGTTTGAACTGTTCAAAAATGACTTCCAGATGTTCGGGGGCGATACCAATGCCCGTATCCGTGACCTCGACCACCAGCCAATTGGCGCTGCCGCGCATTTCCTCGCGCGCGGTCACCCGTACGCTGCCCTTATCGGTAAATTTCAGGGCATTGCCAATAAGATTAACGAACACTTGTCGCAGACGTTGTTCATCGCCGCAGAATGTCACCCCCCGCAAGCTTTGATAGTCGAGGGCGAAATCGATGCCTTTTTGTACCGCTTTGACGCACATCATGCTCACAACGCTCTCGAACAAATGAGCTAAATCAAACTGGCGTGCTTCCAGCTCCAATTCGCCGCTTTCGATCTTGGAGAAATCAAGAATATCGGTGATCAGCTCACGCAGCACGCGCGTGCTGTTATTCAAGGTGGTAACGAGTTTGCGCTGTTTTTCATCCAGACCATCCTGACGCCGCTCGAAAATTTCGGCAATCCCACTGATGGCGGTCAGCGGTGTGCGAATTTCGTGACTCATATGGGCGAGGAAATTCGTCTTGGCCAGGCTGGCGGCCTCCGCCCGCTCACGCTCCTGCCGCATCTGAATTTCTGCATCTTTCAAGGCGGTCACGTCGCTATGCGCGCCAATAAAGCGCAGGGCCGTACCATCGGCGGCAAAGATTAGCCGTGCGCGGGCGTGTACCCAGACAGAGCGACCCGTTTTGTGGTGCATCCTAAAAACATGGTTGAATTCAGGTGTTTTACTTTCGATAGAGAGGTTGAGCTTGAGCCACCAAGCCTCTGCATCATCTGGATGCACGAAGAGATTGAAGTTATCCAGGTTGGCTGAAATTTCATCCGGGGCGAAGCCCAGCATTTGTTTATAGTCGGGCGACCAGAAGATCTCGTCGGTCTGCATATCCCAATCGAAAATACCGTCACGCGTACTGGAAAGCGCCAACGACAAGCGCTCTTTTATAACGCTGAGGTCTTTTTCAAGAGCACCTTTACGTTCCTGGCTGCGCAATAAAAAGGCATTCAGCAAGGCTAATAAAATAATCGCCAGTACGCCGCCCGACAACATGGTCTTGAGGTATTCGGCTTTTTTTTCTTCCAGCAAGGATATACGCTGATTGAGCAGCATATATTCTTCTTGGATAATCGCCTTATTAATATTGCGGATCTCATTTTTGAGATTATTAACCGTATCAATAGTGACTTTGCGCCCTTTGGACGCGGTCATTCGTGGGGGGCCAGCGCGGCTTTCTAAACGATCCGAAAAGAGGATGAATTTTCGCCGGGCCTCATCCAGTCGGCTAACTTGCGAGGGGTTGTTTTTCACCAACGCGGACAGCCGCGCGATGTTGTCGGAAATACGGCTTTTGTAGGCTTGATAATCATTGTTAAAGCCTGAATCACCGGTCATTTGAAAGGCGCGATAGGTCGCCAGCGAGCCTTCCAGCATAGTCGACAACTCATAGGTCTGGGCAATCACCGAATAGCTGTGGTTAACCCAGCCCGAGCCCCGCTCGATTTCTTTCCTGCCTTTAAAAAACTCATAAGCAAGCCCGCCGGCACACAGCGCCAGAAAAAGTGTAAAGACAATAAAATTGCGCGCATAGACGCTCATAGTTCAGGTACCGGAGCATTCAAATGTAACAACGCAATCATAGCCAGGATTGGCCTTGGTCGCCTAGGTAAAAAAAAGAGGCGCCGGGGTGAAGGGCGCCTCTTCATTATCCGACTGATTTTCGAGGGGAAAAATCAGACCGGCGGTGATTTGCCACGCATGGCGTGCATGATCGCGGCAACCACGAACAGAACAAGAAAGACAACGAAGAGGATTTTAGCAATATCAACTGAGACGGCGGCGATACCACCAAAGCCCAGTACGGCGGCGATCAAAGCGATCACCAGGAATGTTATGGCCCATTGCAGCATAGTAGATCTCCTAATTTTTCAATAAGTTACATGGATAGTTCAAGGCTCTCGCTCCTACCAACGGTTATTTAATTTCATCGGTTCCGAAGTATTTTCGGAACCACATCTGTTACAAGACCGTTACATGTTTGAAAGGCCGCACAAAAAATCGAAGCGAAGGATCAAAAATGCACACCATCACCAATCTGGCGTATGAAGACAATTTATCAGCGACGGCCGGCTTTATCTCCCGCCGTGCCCCCCGCCAGCGCGTAAAAAAAACAACTTTCGCGGCATCGCCGGTGAATGACCTCGACCTACAGGCTTTTGTCGATGGGGAGCTGACAACCGCGGAGACGCGCGCGATTGAACATGCCCTGCAAAAAGACTCAGAGTTATCTGCCCGTCATAGCGCCCTCATGCAACAAAAGCGCCTGCTGCAAGCATGGTGGCAGCAGTTCTCTTAATTTCTCGAGATATTTTTTTACAGACATTTGTATGACGGCACGCCCGCGGGTTCTGGCACTGTTCCTGCTTTAAAGGCCGCCTATTCATGGAGATGCGGCATTTCTGCGTCAACAGCCCAGGTTTATACTGCCTAAACCATATGTGAGCCAGAAAAGCGTTTTTTGAACGTTAATTCCTCCTTAGCAAACAAAATGTAAAATAGGGGCGAGAGCGCGGCTTCAATACTGCGCAAGCTTTTTGATTGTCTGTATTTTTAATCAGCACCCCTTCACGAGGAATTACCCGCATGCCTTTCAATATTCTTCAATCAGAAAGTAAAGCTATTCTAAAATCGCTTGATCGCTCACAGGCTGTCATTCATTTTGATCTGGATGGTCGGATACTTTACGCCAATCAAAACTTTCTGGATGCGATGGGATACACACTCGACGAGGTCAAGGGCAAGCATCATAGTATGTTTGTTAGTGCTGATCAGTTTAAAAGTCCGGAGTATCAGGCATTCTGGGCGGCTCTTCGCCAGGGCCAGTTCGAACAACGCCAATATAAACGCGTTGCCAAAGGTGGGCGCGAAATATGGATCCAGGCATCCTACAACCCCGTATT
>JAIXUW010000042.1 GCA_027483355.1 Alphaproteobacteria bacterium | reverse complement strand
TTAATGTCAGCTGCACTTGCGCCCTTTGTGACGCCTAGCACATCATACAGTGTCATTACTTGTCCTGCTCATACGGGTTTAACCCCTCCACCCTGTGTCCACCAGAGATATGGTAGAATAATCATATAGAAGATAATCACCATCAGCATCCCCTTTGAAACCTCACTATCCATCTCCTCAATCTCCCGTGTCCATCTATGCCCCTGCGCCATTCTGCTGCTAGCATAGCCTAAACCGCTTAGGTAGAAAGACCATCTAGGCGCAATGGCGACACTTCAGACCAGCTTGATTGGCCAGGAGGACTCCATTGCAATTCTGAATCAAGTGCTGGCCGACCCTCCACACCTCTTCTTTTCAGGCGGATACGGATGCGGAAAAACCACGCTCCTCCAGGACTTTCTCCGCGCCTACTACAAGCCTCACGGTATCTCCATTACGGACCCTGAATGGACTCTATGGCTCTCTTCAGAGCAAGACCGCGGAATTCACTGTGTGCGTCAATCCGTTGCAGAATTCGTGCGACACACCTCTGCAAAGCCCGGTGTGTATCGCTGGATTATTGTTGACGATGCAGATTCGCTCCCGATGATTAGCCAGCAAGCACTTCGCCGGCCTATGGAGACGCATGCTCATACTACACGATTTGTCTTTCTCAGCCGCTACTGCTCGGACCTGATTCAACCTCTCAAGTCACGGTGTCTTCATCTTGAGCTTGACACGCTATCCCCCTTTCTGCTAGTGTCACACTTCTGTAGCCAATATGGCCATCCAACTCTTACCTTAGATCCAAGCGCAATTGCGCTCTTCATGAGCCTCGCCCAGACTCCCACTGAAATTCGTCATTATACTGCAGTTCTATGCCGTGTCTTTGGAGGTGTTAAGGAGAAAATCTACGCGGAAGACCTGCTCTCTCTCTTTGCGTCCCCATCCTTCTCCCTTTGCTTAGAACTTCTGAAAGCCTATATCCGAAAGGAGAAGGACCGAATGAAAACACTCTTTCTCGAGATTTGGAATACAGGCATCTCCTATGAAGATTTCCTCCATGAGCTAACATCCTCCGTCCATCAGCTCGGTGTTCTACAGCCCAGTCTCAGTCAGGATATTCATCAGCTCATCTTGAAAGGGTGGATTTCGTTCGCCCAAGGCAAGACCACTTCCTTGGACCTAATGCGCCTCTTCTTTCCCACTGCCTAGGAAGGAGGGACTCATGGTCTATCGTCGCACTCCGCCCGCTGAGCTTCTGGAGGCGATGCTGGCCGCCCTCGGATTCCACGGTGGAACAACCGATACACACTGGTTTCACCGTGAGGAGCTCCGCACACCCCCTGTTGAGCTTCTCGCTGAGTTAGAATCCTACTATCTACCCTGTAAGGCCCGCCGCTTCTTTGATGGACGTCCCACGGATGGAAGCTTTTTTATTACAGTGCTTCGGCATCTGCTCGACGCACATGGCTATCGCCTCGCTACAACGGAGCGTGGGCGACAGACACTCTATCAGATTCAACCGGCGCGCGGGACCGCGCACGTCCCGGGACCGCCACCCAGCTTCGTGCTCGATTTCTCTTAGAGCAGCACCTGGCGGAATATCGTGGAAATCACGAGGTCCGAATCCATAATCTGCTCCTCGCTCATTCGCAAGAACCATCCGAAGGCCCGCCGCTCCTTGAGCTCAGGCCATGGGATGGCCACATAGGCCGCACCCCTCTTCAGCTCAAAGGGGAGGTCACCCTCCTGCCCCGCCATGAGAAGGTCCTCCAGCTGAATGCGTCGCCCCGCCGCACCCTTCCGCGACAGTTCTGCCGTCGGACGCACCTCCGCCCCCTTTCCAGATGCCTCCGCCGCCCGGATTGCATCGACTGCATCTGACATCTCATCCCGACGGAACTCGCTTCCGCCAGACCGGCGCTCCAGGCGTTCACGTGCTTTCTCCTCCCATGCGGTCATAACAGGATGTTCTGGAATGGGTGACCAGACCACGCGCAACCCGGGCGCTGCTGTGCCGGCCGGCCCTACAAAGGTGACCTCATCATCCGAGCCGAAAAACACCGGCTTATCTTTTGGAAGAGGGCCTATACAGCGCAACCAGAGTGTAGCAGGTGAAACCCATAGACCACCCCACTTCGCCAACACAGCAGCCCGAATCCAGTTCAGCTCAGGCTCTCGCACAACGGCTTCAGGATTCTGTAGAGGAATTGGCAGACTCTCCCATCCGCCGAGGCGCACAGCCAAATCTGCGAGTCCACCAATCACTTCCACCTTATAGAGCTTGCCGTTTGCCCGCACACAGGTCTCATAGCACAGATTTAAGAATGGTAGATTCATAACACGACTGCTGCGTGCCCCGAAGTCGCTCCAGTAGCGCGCATTCACCTCCGAATTGTCTGCGTATATCCATAATGTCGGCAAGTCACGCCCCCGCTCCAACATCCACCGGTCCTGTAGAGGGTCATTGCCTCGCACAGCAGCAATCGTTGCCCAGCCGCCAACCACGGCCACTGCGACTACGATGAGAACAACCATCAGCTGCTGTGTTTCCGGAGTTGCCATCCTCTTCCTGTTAGTTGCTTCTAATTGTTCCGAGGGAGTGCGTTAAGGAAGCACTCCCAAGCGGAAGCACTAAGCGTTCCGTATCCGCAACATACCTGCCGCGCCGCCTGCGCCGGCACCACCCTCTATAGCCTGTCTGTGCTGAGTGGCCCCTGCCGCCGGCCCATTCGTAATTACAAGTTGCTTCATACGTGCGAAATGCTGTGCGGCCAGTGTATCTTCGTGTGCCGCGCGCACCTGCCGGTCCTTCTCACGCTGAAACATGTGTTTCTCCGCTGCCGCAATGGCGGCAAGGTCCTCCGCATCTAACGGTTTCGGTGCAGCCTTCCATTGTGCCGAATACTGCTCAAAGTTGCGCGCTGGGACGTTCACGTCCGCTACCTGACTGGTAATCATTGTCTCTGAAGTGTATGCATTTCTGAGGTCTGTGAATTTCATGCTCGCATTCGGTGCTGCCGTATAGCCCCCACCACCACTGCGCCCAAGCTCCACACCTGTCATTGCCCCGAGAGTGAGCGCCTCCGGTTGGCGAAGCGCTATATCCGTAGTGCCTCGCGCCGCTGCTGCGCGCCGCGCCTCCTCTTCAAAGGCCTTGTTGAACACGTCGCGATTGAACTTGCCACTAAACTTCGCAGATCCTCCTGGCGCATGTTCCTCTTTGAGCCAATCGCCGTAGCCATCCTCCTCCGGGTCAGGAATACGATTCTGCTCAAAAATCTTGTTGAACAGGTCGAGGTCGAGCTTCTGCGGATTGAGTTTCACGGCCGCTGCGTC
>JAIXUW010000155.1 GCA_027483355.1 Alphaproteobacteria bacterium | reverse complement strand
GCGTGATTGCAGACGCACACCCAGGCCGCTCAGCTCAGCCGGGCTACGGTCAGCGGTGACGACGACCTGTTTGCCCTGATCAATCAGCGCGTTGATGGTGTGAAAGAATTCTTCCTGCGTCGATTCTTTGCCGCAGATAAACTGGATATCGTCAATCATCAAGACGTCGATAGAGCGCAGATGTGCCTTGAAGGACATGGTGTCCTTGAAGCGCAGCGCGCGAACGAATTGATACATGAATTTCTCGGCCGACATATAAACGACCCGCGCTTGGGGTCGTACCGCCCGGGCCCGGTGGGCGATGGCGTGCAGCATATGGGTCTTGCCGAGCCCCACGCGGCTGTGAATCACCAGCGGGTTGAAACCGCTGGCGGTACCCTCGGCCACGCGCAGCGCGGCACCAGCAGCAAAATCATTGGCGGGGCTGGTCAGCAGGGTTTCAAAGGTATAACGGGGGTCGATGGGCGACGACAGGCCGGTCGGGTCGGCATCATGATCGACCACCGCCTGGGCGGGGTCCGCCGCGGGTTTAACGAAACTGACGATATTGGCGGCATCGGCGCCGGGGGTCGTGGCCCGGCGGGAAATAACCTCGATCCGGTCCACGGGGAGCCCTTGGCGTTCCCACAGCATTTTGATCTGGTCCTGGTAATGGCTACGCACCCAATCGCGGATCAAGCGGCTGGGGGCGGCGATTTCCAGCGTGTGGCCGCTGTAGGTTGATATCTCAAGGGGGGCAATCCAGCTGCGAAAGGCGGTATCGCCAATATCGGTGTGCAATGCCGCTTTTAAAGCACTGAAAGAAGCGGCAAGGCTGGCGCCGTCAGCAGAGGCGGTCGCGTCGGTTTGGGGGAGGGTCGTGTCAGGCGAAAGGCCCGTCGCGCGGTCAAGCATTGATCAGTCATCCCAAAAAAATCTGTCCAGCCAAAAGCACGCGAGCCGCGCCCCTGTTCTTGGACACATGGCTGGATGTCCAGCCATGGCAGCTAAAAAATACGCGCCATCTTTACATCATGAAGACCCGCAGGTCCCTCAAAGATTCCCTGGCAAAGGGCGCGTCCGGTCTTGGCAATCACACAAGCGAAAAGCGTGGAAGTCTTTTATTTCCAGCGCTTTTTGTGATGTGCGTATCTTGCGAAGTAGGCGGAGAATACAGACGCCCCCCTTGAGTCGCAAGCACAGTTTGTGGATAAAATTAAAAACGCCAGAAAAGTTCTTTTTGTGGTTTGACGTGAAAAAAATGCGCCATGATTTTTAAAAAGTTTTTGACAGGTTTTGTCGATGCCCAGAGTCGCCGCAACCCATCATAGGTGATTCAAATTTGATTCTACGGGTGATCAAAAATCAGGGCGAGGCGAAGCGGCGGCCAAAATAAATTCAGCGGAGGCTGTCCGCGCACAAAAAAAGCACCGCGCTGAGGCGGTGCTTTTTTGATTGGTATAAAGGCAGCTTATTTCTTGGCGCTGAGGGCTTTAACGCCTTTGGCAAGGCGCGAAATTTTACGCGCGGCTGTTTTCTTGTGAATAATGCCTTTACCAGCGGTGCGCTGCAGCGCGGGCTGGGCTGCTTTCAAGGCTTCGGCGGCGGCTTTGGCGTCGCCCGACTTGATGGCTTCTTCAACTTTACGCACCGTCGTACGGGTGGCCGACAGGCGGCTCTTGTTGGCAACAGCTTTGCGGCCGTTGCTGCGGATGCGTTTTTTGGCGGATTTATGCATTGCCATGGGGGCGGTACTCTTTCTTCAAGCAAGGCGGCAGGGTCAGCCCCGCCGCGGGAATCGGGATTTCTGCATTGCGTGCAGAGAGTGCTGTTTTTAGTGGCCTTTCCGGTAAATGTCAAGCTGTGGACAAGCCTGTCATGCGACAAAATCAACTCATTGATATATTGATATATTTTACCAACCGCACGCAGGCCTTTGCCAACCGAGCTGGCTCGGAGTCAACCGTTCTCTGGAAAATATCAGGTTGTATAACCGACCCGGCGCCTGATATCAGCGATCCTTAAAGCCCGCTTTGCGCTTTTCGGCGAAGGCGGCCATACCTTCTTTTTGGTCTTCGGTGCCGAACGATGCATGGAACAGGCGACGCTCGAAACGAAGCCCTTCGGCCAGCGAGCCTTCAAAGGCCTGATTGACTGCTTCCTTGACCATCATGATGGCGGGGAGCGAGAAGGTGGCGATCTTCTCCGCCGTTTGCATCGCTTCGTCCATCAATTGTTCGGCGGGTACCACACGTGCGACGAGGCCAGCACGCTCGGCCTCGGCTGCGTCCATCATGCGGCCGGTCAGGCACATCTCCATCGCTTTCGATTTGCCGATGGCGCGGGTCAGACGCTGCGACCCGCCGGCACCCGGCAGGGTACCAATGGTGATTTCAGGCTGACCGAATTTAGCGGTATCGGCCGCGATGATAAAATCGCACATCATGGCAAGCTCGCAGCCACCGCCGAGGGCATAGCCAGATACGGCGGCAATCACGGGTTTGCGGCAACGGCTGACGCGTTCCCAATTGGCGGTGATGAAATCTTCGCCGTAAACATCGGAAAAGGTTTTGGCGGCCATTTCCTTGATGTCGGCGCCGGCGGCAAAAGCTTTGGCAGAGCCAGTTAAAATCATTACAGCGATATTTTTGTCTTTCTCGAAAACATCCAAGGCCTGCGTCAATTCATCCATCAACTGTCGGCAGAGGGCGTTTAACGCCTGCGGGCGGTTTAAGGTGATAACACCCACGCGGCCACGGGTTTCGACGGTCAGCATTTCATAGGACATCGCGGTGGTTCCTTACCATTCAGGGGCGGTGGGTGATTTCGGGTTGCCAAAGCTGGAACGGCCAGCCGCTTTATGCGGTTCCAGCTGAAAGGTCAGCGTTTTATCTGCGTTGAAACGCAAAGTTAATTGCTCATCACGGCGGCGCCAGATTTGCGGATTTTCGGCGTGCCAGCCGAGTGCGGGCAGGGTCTCGGCGTAATATTCCAAAATTGCAATCTGAGACGGGGTCGCCGTCATGGTGATTTCAGCGATACGCCCCTCGGTTTTGTCGAATAACACCAGGCTATCGGGTTTTTCGCTCAACCCCGGCATCAGCGGCAGGTCGGCGGCGATACTGCTGTAGCTGGGGGTCATCGACATGGTGTTTTCTGCCAGCGCGGGGGCTGCAAAAATCAGGCATAACAGGGCGATAACATAAAGGCGTTTCATGTCTCAAAGCCTAGCGGGTTTTGAAGGTGCGGGCAACGCGGTTGTTCAGCGCGGCAGCACGGCATTATTTTTGACAGTCCGGGCAAAAAAACGTCGAGCGCCCACCCTGAACAATCCGGGCGATATGGCCGGGACAGCGGCGGCGCAGACATTTCTCGCCGTCGCGGCCATAGACGCGCCATTCATCCTGGTAATACCCGAGCTCGCCATCGGTCTGAACATAGTCGCGCAGGGAACTGCCGCCGGCGTCGATGGATTGCTGCAGCACCTCGCGTATGTGCTTAATGAGGCTACGTGTCTCGGTCGGTTTCAGATCGCCTGCTGCGCGGCGCGGGCTGATCTGGGCGCGGTGCAGCGCTTCAGCCGCATAGATATTACCGACACCCACCACCGTTTCTTGATCCATGATGGCGATTTTGATGGCGGTCTTGCGATCCTGGAGACGGTCGAGCAGATAGGCGGCGCTAAAGTCATCACTGAAAGGCTCTGGCCCCAGATGGGCAAAGAAGCGATGCGCGCTGATATCCGCTTTGTGCATCAGATCGACCAGGCCGAAGCGGCGGGCGTCGTTGTAAACGATGGCACTGCCGTCGGTAAAAGTGATGCGGAAGTGATCATGCTTTTCAGGCGCGGGCGGATTGATGGTGACGCGCCCGGTCATGCCCAGGTGCAAGACCATGGTCTGGCCACTGTTAAACGGCACCAGAATGTATTTGGCACGACGCGACAGTTTACCCACCGTCTCGCCGGCTATTTTGGCAAGTTGCGGCGGAATGGGGGTGCGCAGCCGTTTGGAATAAACCTCGACCTTTTTAATGCGCTTTTTCTCAATGGCCTTGGCCATGCCGCGCATAACGGTTTCAACCTCGGGTAATTCGGGCATAGGGGCGGTACCTCCGGCCATCAATATAGGGGCAACTGCGCCAAAAGAAAAAGGGCCGGGAATAACCCCGGCCCTTTTTTTATCAGTTGAGTGGATGGATCTTTACGATCACATCATATCGCCCATACCACCCATACCGCCCATGCCGCCAGGATGCGACGGGGTCTCATCCTTCTTGGGCAGGTCGGAAATGGTGGCTTCGGTCGTGATCATCAGGCCGGCAACAGAGGCCGCACCTTGAATGGCGGTACGGACCACTTTCACGGGGTCGATAATGCCGGTTTTGATCATGTCGACGTAGGCGTCTTTTTGGGCGTCGTAGCCGAAGTTGGCGTCTTTTTGATCAGCCAGCTTGCCGACCACGATCGAGCCTTCGACGCCCGCGTTGAAGGCGATCTGACGGATCGGAGCCTCCAGCGCGCGGCCGATGATCTCGATGCCTACTTCCTGGTCGCGGTTGGCGGGCTTCAGGTTCTTCAGCACGCGCTTGGCGTACAAAAGGGCCGTACCGCCGCCTGGGATGATGCCTTCTTGCACGGCCGCTTTGGTGGCGTGATAGGCATCGTCAACGCGGTCTTTCTTTTCTTTTACTTCCACTTCGGAAGCGCCACCGACGCGGATGACGGCAACACCGCCGGCCAGCTTGGCCAGACGCTCTTGCAGTTTTTCACGGTCGTAGTCCGAGGTGGTTTCTTCGATTTGCGCCTTGATTTGGTTGACGCGCGCCTCGATGTCTTTTTTGGGACCGTTGCCACCGATGACGGTGGTGTCATCTTTGGTGATGCGGACTTTTTTGGCACGGCCCAGCTGTTGCAGGGTCACATTCTCCAGCTTGATGCCCAGATCTTCGGAGATGACTTCGCCACCGGTCAGGATGGCCATGTCTTCCAGCATCGCTTTGCGACGATCACCAAAGCCAGGTGCTTTGACGGCGGCTACTTTGAGGCCACCGCGCAGCTTGTTGACGACCAAGGTCGCCAGCGCTTCGCCTTCAACGTCTTCAGCCACGATCAGCAGAGGTTTGCCCGATTGGACAACTGCCTCCAAGATCGGCAGCATCGTTTGCAGGTTGGAGAGTTTCTTTTCGAAGAACAGGATATAGGGGTTCTCCATCTCGCAGACCATTTTGTCGGCGTTGGTGATGAAGTACGGCGACAGATAGCCGCGATCGAACTGCATCCCTTCGACGACATCCAGCTCGGTATCAAACGACTTGGCTTCTTCGACGGTGATGACGCCTTCGTTGCCAACGCGTTTCATCGCTTCGGCCAGCATCTTGCCGACTTCGGCGTCGCCGTTGGCGGAAATGGTGCCGACTTGGGCAATTTCGCTGTTCGACGAAATCTGCTTGGCGCGTTTTTTGATATCTTCGACGACAGCTTCAACCGCCATGTCGATGCCGCGCTTCAGGTCCATCGGGTTCATGCCAGCGGCGACGGCTTTAACGCCTTCGCGGAAGATGGCTTGAGCCAGAACGGTGGCAGTGGTGGTGCCGTCACCGGCGAGGTCGTTCGACTTCGAGGCCACTTCACGCACCATCTGGGCGCCCATGTTCTCGAGGCTGTTGTCGAGTTCGACTTCTTTGGCCACCGTCACACCGTCTTTGGTGATGCGGGGGGCACCGAAGGATTTCTGGATGACCACGTTGCGGCCTTTGGGGCCCAGCGTGACTTTGACTGCGTTGGCGAGCGTATCAACGCCCTTCAGCATTTGTTGGCGCGCATCGGCCGAGAATTTTACGTCTTTAGCACCCATAAGAGTTGCTCCTTGTATGAATTGTAGAAATGTGTCGCAGGATTAAGCGGCTTTTTTCGCTTTTTTGCCTTCGATGATGCCCATGATGTCGGACTCTTTCACGACCAACAGCTCTTCGCCGTCGAGGGTGACTTCGGTGCCCGACCATTTGGAAAAGAGAACAAGATCGCCCGCTTTCACATCGAGAGGCAGCAGTTTACCGCTTTCATCGCGGGTACCGGTGCCAACGGCGACGACTTCGCCCTGGGCTGGTTTTTCTTTGGCGGTGTCGGGGATAATGATGCCGCCTGCAGTCTTAGCGTCGCTTTCGAGCCGGCGCAGCAGGACACGGTCATGGAGGGGACGGAACTTGGTCATAGCTTTTCTCCTGATATGACATCTCGCGGATATGGGTTTTCGGATCAGCCTCACCATGAGCGCTCGTCCGCCGCGAGTGCCAGAAACCTATACCTAATCCCTTCATTTTTCAAGGAATGCGACAGTGCGGCGGGGCGTCTTGGCAGTCGCGTTACAGGAGTGCTAACGGCTTGATTTTGCCGTTCTTTAACTCATTTCAGGTAAGATATGATTAAATGGAGGTGCGAGAACGTTACTTCCTTGCTATAGCGGCCCACATTCTTAGGGAGAGTTTTAGGAATATGGCAAATTTAACATTGCAACTACAAGACTACCGTCTGACCACGGCGCATATTTTGTACCATATGCCGGACCACCCCAAGCTTTTGCAAAGCTACATCTGGCAGGAATACGACCTGGCGCCGCATTTCCCGGAACTCAAACGCTTCCTGGATTTCTGGACACGTAAAATCGAAGGGCGCCTGCACACGGTCGAGGTTGGCTCAAAGAAACTGATCACCCCCGAAGACATGGCCTTCGTCGGCGACGAGTTTTACGTGCATTAAAGCCCCGAGGTTTTTATCCGGACGCCTGCGGGCGGAGCGCGATACGGGTACCGCGGGGTGCCCCGGCCGTGCGTAAAGTCACGCTGTCGCTCCAGCCACTTGCCACGACGTTACCATTGCTATGGATGCGAACGTTTTCACCAATGCGGCCGTCCACACGTAGGGCCGGGCCTGTATCGTCGGGATACTGAAAGCCGTCGATAACCGTATGATAGCTTGTCTGTGGCAGCATGGTTGTTGTCGTGCAGTTCTGGCCGCAGGACATTGGCACGGGCATCAGGACCGTCACGCTGTCGGTATGGCTGAGGACGGGCAATTGCACATCAATTCGGCTCTCGGCCCCCACATCGCCCGTCACGGTCAATTTGCCGTTGTTGACATCAATACGCACATCTTCGGGTAGATTACCCAGGATGGTGAGCGTGCCGTTGATGCGATAGCGGCCGCCAGATACCAGGGCATCGCCGGCAATCGTCGTATGCGCCGTATTTGACGGGCCGCCGGTGAAAACCTGTTCCGCTGTTGTGGTGCCGCGCAAACCCGCGTCTTCTGCCGCAGGGCCAAGGTCTCGGGTGGGGTCGCCGCAGGCGGTTAAGCTAAAGGCGGCGGCGAGGGGGGCGAGCATCAGAAGAGCCGTTTTTTTCATCATTAAAATCCTGTGACGGTAAGGTCTATCGCGCAAAAGGGTCACGGGGACGTTGTGCTTCATCAGGCGTGCGGATAATCCGCGCATTGATCACCGCCATGCTGGCGGGGTCAGTCTTCGCCAGATGGGCAAGGGCTGCGTGCTGCAGCTGATCGCGTGCCCCGTCAAGGGTGCTGCGCAGGGCGGCGAATTCGTCGCGTATGGCGCTGCGGCTGAAGAAATTCATGAAGTCGACAACGTCCCATGAACGATCATGGCTGATCTCGTCATCACTATGCGGGTTGGCGATACCGGTTAAAAAGGGCGCATGCGTGAAGGCATGGCTGGGGCAGGCTTGCAGCGCCGGTATAAAAGCTTTAATTGCGCGATGACAGGTATCAATACTCTCGCTGGCGAGAAAGCTAAGGCCGGGGCTGTTGCTATAGAGATCCATCTCGATACTGCCAATGGTATCGCCGAGCGTTTTGACCATGTCGGCCAGCAAGCGGTCTGTATCGGCAAGGTCGGTAGCCTCTAGTCCCAGTGTGGTCGCGCGGGCAAGAGCCATCTGACGTAGCTTGGTCAGATGCGGCGGCAGGATGCCGGTTTCATCTTTTTGTCTGGCCTGACCAAAGCTGATACCAAACAACGCGTGTTTACCGTCGCGCTGATCGGCTGCTTGCAGAATGCGCGCAAGCGTGGCCAGATCCGGGGCGAAGTAAATCGCCTTTGTATCCGCAGATTTTTGTCGGTTATTGTTGAAAAACTTTTGCAGCATTTCACTTAACCGGCGGCGCTTTGGGCTTGTTGAAGTTTTACGCGTGCTTGCGCTACATAAGCGGTCTGCTGTGGGTTAAGATCAGCAAAATCGGTGCAGGCGACACCTGATCGACTAAACACCTGGCACAGCTGGCCCGTCTGAAAATCAACCGAGCGATAACTGATATAGCCTGCATATACGCTTGTTTTTTCGTTCACGGTTTCGGTGACCGTATTCACCTCTGTTTTGTCATCAACGCTGTGTTTACCCGTATCTCCAACGCATCCGCTAAGGCTTGCAGCAGCGGCGAGGGCGGCGAGACCGGTCAATAATTTATTTTTTGGCATGGCGAGAATCCTTTCAAATGGAAATTGGAATGAATGCATTTCATCAGTAAATTATAGTTATGTCAATTTAATATAATTAAGTAATTGAAAATAATGTATATTATAGAATTGCTAAATAAGAACATTTAGAGTACATCTAAGACAGGTTCAATTTTCACCAAGTGATTCCACCCCATGGTCACCCGCGTTAATACCATCAGCTTTCAGGGCGTCGATGTGCAGCCCATCGAGGTGCAGGTGCAGCTCTCGCCGGGGTTGCCGAACTTCACCATCGTGGGTTTGCCGGACAAGGCGGTGGGTGAGAGCCGGGAGCGGGTGCGGGCCGCGCTGCACGCCATCGGCCTGTCGCTACCGCCCAAACGGGTCACCATCAATCTTGCCCCCGCTGATGTCTTGAAAGAGGGCAGCCATTTTGATCTGCCGATTGCGCTGGGTGTGCTGGCGGGGATGGGGGTGTTTCCGTCCGAAGAATTGGCGCATCACGTGGTGCTGGGCGAGCTGGGACTGGATGGCTCTATTCG
>JAIXUW010000060.1 GCA_027483355.1 Alphaproteobacteria bacterium | reverse complement strand
GCATCAAACAAGGACGTCAAAAGAGTAATCGCGTCGTCGCGTTCGCGTTGCAATTGGACACTGTCAACCATATCGGGACGCGCCATCGCATCAATCCAGGCCACCCGCCCGTCCCCATCCAGAATAGGGTTAAGGATGAACGCCTGCATCTTGACGCCGCCGGGTACGCGCGGCATGGCGTTGAAACTGACGGGGCGTTTGATTTTGATGCAGGACAGAAAAGATTGTTCGACCTGTTCGGCCACTTCGCGTTCAAATAAATCAACGGGCGTCTTGCCGATCATGCTGTCGGCGGGCAGATCAAAATAGACAGCGGCCGCTGGATTAACTTCGACATAGGTGAAACGGTTATCCGGCCCCACCGCAATGACCATGCGCGCCAAGGGGGAGTTAAGGAAGAAACGCCTGAAATCGCTATCTGAAACGGGTGGATGATTTACCAACGTCAACTGCCTGGCTACGGTCGCGTGCATCGCATTACTCCTGAATGGTTGCACGTAAATAACCAAAAACTCGTTAATGTATTATTGCTCTGGCAGGTCATTTATTTTTCATAGCGCGAATCTTTTTGCTGTTGAGTTTTATTGTGTCCATTCTGGCAAATTGCTAAACTCTCGACGGTCCTCCTGCCCCCTCCAAAAGGTGTCTGCTGCCATGTTCGGGAAGAAAAAAGATCCCCTCGCCGCCAAACCCAAAGCGCCGCTCGCCAAAAAGGCCGAGCGCGGCTTTTTTCACATTTTCAACAATAAAAGCAAGGCGCGGCGCGTGGCCTTTGTCGGTGTGCTGGCGTGGCTACCCGCCTGGGGCGGTACCATGGTAATGCAAGAAACCCCCGATACCAAACGCGGGGCCGACGGCGCGGCACAGGTGCAGAAATACGAAAGCGATATCAGCCGCATTGCGCAGAACAGTCAGACCACCACGACCCTGGCCGCCGCCCGCATTGACAGCGCCGATCTGGTCAAACGCTTGGTAGAGGATACCAGCCTTTCTGAGCAAGACGCCGAAGATCTGGCCCGACGTTTCTTGAATGATGTTGAGACAGGTAATATCGACCCATCCGTGGTGCGCATGATGCGCAGCCTTTACCTCAACACCGAGTACCTTGAGGAGGCCCGGGTCGCGGTTGCCAACAGCACCAGCGATGTTAACATTGCTGACCGCGTCATCAGCACCCTTGAAAAAGCCGATGACATGAATGACAGCGATTACTGGTATCGTTTCTTTCTAACCTATGTCTTCATCTTCCCCGCCATGCAGGCAGGCGTCAACGCTATGCTGCGCCGGGGCGCGCGGCGCGATGACGAATTGAAAAAAGAAGAAACCCGCGAGATTGCACAGGATAAAATCCGCGATATTCGCGATATGCTGACGCCGCGGTCACAAAGCAACCAGCCGACTATCACCTACACCACCAGAAATATTAAGCCGAAATAAACGCGGTCCTGCGCTGCACTTAACGCTCGCGGTTCATGTCGCGGGCGAAGTGTTCCAGCGCACTTTTCTCATGATATTCCTGGGTGCGATTGCCCCCGGCGCTGGCTGCCTGCAGGCGTGCTGCTTTGGCGTGTTTGAGGACGCCATCGGGCGGCTCGCCATGTTGTGCCTCGGCAATCCCCATCGACGTGGTGACCGCCACGCTACCCCCACCCGTCAGCGCCAGCGGGGTCTGGGCAATCTCGGCACATAGACGATCCATCACAGCGCAGGCATCCATGAATTCGACGTGCTTCAGCACCACCAGATATTCACCCTCGCCCATGAAATAAGCATCATCGAAAGAGCGAATGGTACGGGCGATCATCTGCGCCACACTGGTATAGACGGCATCGATCACGCTTTTATCAAAGTTATTTTTGAGATGATCGAGCTTATCAAGGGCGATGCTGGCGATGCTAAAGGGTGTCCCTTTGCGATCATAGCGGTCCTGCTCGCGCTTTAATTCGGCCCGCAAACCGGCGGGCGTGCGCAGTCCAGTCAGTAAATCAATCGCCCCGGCCGTGCCGGCCAATTCCTGATAGAGCTGGCGCAGGCGCTCCAGATAGGCGTTGAATTGCCGACTGAAAATATCATAGGTTTCCTGCGGCAGGGTTAGACCCTGGTTATCGGCGATGCTTTGGGCGATGCTTAGCAGTTCGTCAAAAACCAGCTCCAGCCGGCTGACCACTTGCGCCTCGATCGTATTGTTATCGCGGGCGGTACGGCACCAGGCCAGCAGGATGCTTTGCGGCGGCGCATAGGCGGCGGTCTGGCTTTCGGGGTAAAACGACCGGCGCAGCAAATCGTCATGCCAAGCAATCAGCGCGGTCAGGTCGCTGAGCAGCATATCGATCGATAATGTGTTGGTATAACTGACAGCCATATGTCACCCCTGAACGGCTCACCATTAAGGTAATGCATCGAAGGTGGTCAGACAACCCACTCTTTTTGTACTTGATCGAGCGTATTGCTGCGGATGGCGGCTCGCACATCGCGCATCAGGCGGTTCATGGTCGCCACATTATGCAATGAGAGCAGTTGCAACCCCAAGCCTTCCCCCACCCGGAACAGGTGGTGGATATAACCCCGGCTGTGATGGCGGCAGGCATAGCAGCTGCAGGTGCTGTCGATGGGGTCTTGGTCACGGGCGAATTTGGCGTTGCGGAGGTTCAAGCGCTCTTTGGGCGCCCCCTTGCACAAGGCCCAGCCGTGCCGCGCAATCCGGGTAGGCGAGACGCAATCAAAGGTATCCATGCCCGCCCGCACATTGGTAAACACATCAATAAAACTGCCGATGCCCAGCAGATGGACAGGACGATCCGGGTGGATATGCGGCGAACACATGGCGACGACTTCGTACATTTGCTCTTTATTGGCCCCCAGCGACCCGCCGATGGCGGTGGCAAAGAAATCGCGGTCGCGGGTGTATTCGCAGGAAATTTTACGCAAGTCTTCGTAAACCCCGCCCTGCACGATACCGTACATCTTCTGACGGCCATCATCGCCGCGCTGCCATTCGGCCAGCGAACGATCACCCCAGCGCATACTCATTTCCATCGACCGGGCGGTGTAATCCTTGTCGACGTGAAACGGCGTGCATTCATCCAACTGCACGATCAGATCCGCCCCCAGCTTGCGCTGAATATCAATCGAGCTTTCCGGCGTCAAAAAGAACATACGGCCATCAAGATACGACTGAAACGTGGCGCCCTCTTCGGTGATGCTGAGAATGCTTTTTTTGCGTTCACCTTTAGAAATGCCGCGGCCCTTCACCTCGTCGGCGACCGAGCCATAGCCCAGCGAGAAAATCTGAAAGCCACCGCTGTCGGTAAACACCGGTCCATCCCAACCCATGAATTTATGCAAGCCACCCATATCGGCAATCAGGTCCGGGCCGGGGGATAACATCAAGTGATAGGTATTGGAGAGGATGATATCCGTCCCCTCCTCGCGCAACTGGCGGGGGGATAGACCCTTCACCGTCGCCTTGGTGCCGCAGAAAATAAAATTCGGCGTTTCAATAGCGCCATGCGGCGTGGTGTAAAGGCCGGTACGCGCGTAGGAATTGGGATCGCGATAGGTGATGTCAAAAGAGAAAGTCATGACGTGCGTGGTGCCGACCACTGGTATTTCAGCGTTGATTTGATCCGCGCCATGCCGCGCACACCTTCATCCAGCGCCGTTTTGATATCGGCATCAATCGGCCCCAGCCCAGACAGGTCGCGCTTATATTCGCTGGTCTGCAAAGAGACTTTGACCGGCAGAGTAGCGGCGAAGGCGGGCGTCATGACCTTACTTCTAAAGAACTGGGCAATCAGGCTGTCGCGGTGACCATCAACGGGCAAAATCAGTTGTTCGGCGCCCAGCTTGTGCGCGAAACCCGCTGCACGCGCGACATGGTGACGCAACAATTCAATCAAACCGTTGTCGGGGGTATCAAACCACGTCAGCAGCACAGATACGGCGCGCGCATCAGTCACCACTTCGGCCACCATCGCGGGGTAATCATAGCTGGCATGACGGCGAAAGGCGTCGCTCAGCGCGACAGCATCAAGCACCCGCGCCAAGCCGATGTTGTGCGCCGGGCCAGACATGAAAGGGATTAGGCCGCTTTTTTCTTGGCAGTGGCGGTACGCTTGGCCGCTTTTTTGGCTTTTTTCACAGCCGCGACAGGCGATACCGGGCGACGCTTTTTAGCGACAGGCTTTTCCTGCGGGCCAGCTTTTTCCGCCAGCAACTTGCGTACTTTGCGCAGGGCGGGATCCAGCTTGGTCGGCGCCGTCGACAACAGATAGGCGTCGATGCCGCCCTTGTGTTCAACGGTGCGGATACCATGGGTCGAAGCAGTGACCTTGATGTTCTTTTTCAGCACGCTGCTGAAAAACGAAACGTCCTGCAGGTTCGGCAGGAAGCGGCGCTTGGTTTTGTTGTTGGCGTGAGAAACGGTGTGACCAACAAGCGGACCTTTACCGGTGATTTCGCAACGTCTTGACATCTTTTTAGATCCTTACAGCTTCAATTTATCGAGAGCAGCCGGCGCGCAAAAACGCAGCAATGAACGGCTGATAACAGGCTGAGACCATATGTAATCTGCCCTGTGCCGTCAAGCGATTCATCCTTGGTTTTATAAAGAAACCGCATATTGTCATAATAATGCCGATTTCTGC
This sequence comes from Alphaproteobacteria bacterium, assembly GCA_027483355.1. Lineage (GTDB taxonomy): Bacteria > Pseudomonadota > Alphaproteobacteria > Micavibrionales > UBA2020 > JAEXMB01. Next base: position 4,083 of record JAIXUW010000060.1, on the reverse strand, counting down.
TTGCGTCATGTCTGAATTGCATGAATTCTAAAAACGCTTTCCGACTGCACCTATCCCTATTTTAAAGGTTGATTCCTATGGCTAAAAAGCCCAAGCGCGCTGCCACCCCTCTGCCGCAGACAGATGTGCCTGCCTTGCTGGCCAAACCTGCCAAGGACAGCGTGGCGATTACCCCGCTGACCGCCACGGGGCTAAAGGAATGGCTGAAAAAGCAAGATAGCCCTACCCGCCGCTGGGTCGAAAACGCCGGTTTCACTGCCAAACCGGGTAGTCTTTTATTGCTGCCGGATGCGACGGGCAATTTGTCGCGCGTGCTGTTTGGCGCCCCTGACAGCTACGGCCTGTATACCTTTGCCGATCTGCCGGGTCGCCTGCCCGCCGCCCACAGCTATACCATCGATGCCAATCTTGATGCGGCTGCCGCCACCCATGCCGCCATCGGCTGGCTTTTGGGCAGCTATCGTTTCACCGCTTATAAAACCGCCAAGGCTGCGGAGATGCCGCGTCTGGTTCTGCCCGCCGGTGCCGATCGCGCCACAGTTGAATCCACCGCCGCCGCCGTTTATCTGGTGCGCGATTTGGTCAATATCCCGCCCAATATTTTGGGCCCCGTCGAAATCGCCCAGGCCAGCCACGCCGTCGCCAGCCGTTTTAACAGCGTCAGCGTCAAGGTCATCTCCGGCGACGATCTGCTGCGCCAAAATTATCCGACCGTCCATGCCGTGGGCAAAGGCTCCAGCCGCCCCCCGCAGCTGATCGACCTGCGCTGGGGTAAAAAAGGCCAGCCGAAAATAACATTGGTCGGCAAGGGTGTTGCCTTTGACACCGGCGGCCTCGATATCAAACCATCGTCCGGCATGGCGCTGATGAAAAAAGATATGGGCGGGGCCGCCCATGTGCTGGGTCTCGCCCGCATGATCATGGCGGCCAATCTGCCGGTTGATTTGCGCGTGCTGATCCCCGCCGTGGAAAACAGCGTCGATGGCAACAGTTTTCGCACTAGCGACATCATCAAAACCCGTAACGGCATGACGGTTGAAATCGGCAATACCGACGCCGAAGGCCGCTTGATTTTGTGTGACGCGCTGACCGAGGCTTGCGCCGATAAACCCGATCTCATCATCGACTTTGCCACGCTGACGGGGGCTGCCCGCGTGGCCCTTGGCCCCGATCTGCCGGCCATGTTCTGCAATGACGACAGCGTCGCCAACGATCTATTGGCCGCCGCGCAAAAAGTCGATGATCCGCTGTGGCGTCTGCCCCTGTGGCAACCGTACAAAGATGCCCTTGCCAGCAAGATTGCCGATACCAACCATATCGGTGGTCAGGCGGGGGCGATCACGGCGGCGCTTTTCCTGGAAAAATTCATCACCGCCGGTACACCCTGGGTGCATATCGATACCTTCGCCTGGAATGCGGGCAGCCGTCCCGGCCGACCCGAAGGGGGCGAGGCGCTTGGGATGCGCGCCGCCTTCGCCATGATCCAGCAACGCTATGGCACGGCAAAAGCAAAACCCAAAACCAAGGCAAAAGGGCCGAAAAAATGACCCTCTATCAAGTCACAGTCCCCACCACCGAAGTGCGCAGCACCCCCGATACCGAGGCACCGCGCGGTAAAATCGAAAGCCAGTTGTTGCTGGGCGAGACCTTTATCGCCGAAGAAGACCTGGGCGATTGGGTGCGCGGCAAATGCAGCCACGACGGCTATCCCGGTTATGTCGAGAAAAAATACCTCACCCGCGAATTCACCGCCGCCACCCATGTCGTCACCGCCCAGCGCAGCCATATCTACCGCGATGACAGCATGAAATCACCCATCCGCCAGACGGTGGGCATGGGTTGTCAATTAACCGTGGTGGCAGAGGGCGAAAAATTCGCCCAATTAGCAGACGGCACGTTTATTCCCATTCAGCACATCGCCCCCCTCTCCGCCCGCGAAGATTTCGTCGAGGTGGCCAAACGTTTACTGGAAACCCCCTACGTCTGGGCGGGCCGCAGCGGCCTTGGCATCGATTGCTCCGGCCTGGTGCAAATCGCCCTTACCCGCGCAGGCCACGCCGTGCCGCGCGATTGTGACCAGCAAGAAGGCGTCGTCGGCCGTGACGTGACCGACCAACCCCGCCAGCGCGGCGACATCGTCTATTTCCCCGGCCACGTCGGCATCATGATCGACGCCGAAAACATGGTCCATGCTACGGCAGCACACATGAAGACGGTGATCGAACCGCTGGATGTGGTGAGCCAGCGGGCTGATGGTATAACGGGCGCGCGGCGGATCTAGAAAAAGAGTTAGATAAATGAGAAGCCTTTTCACTTGGACAATATTGATTGTCATCCTTACTTATTTTATTACCAGTCCATCATTAAACTTTTCCTCAAATACACGCGCAGTTTACCAACTATATTGTACAGGATTTCCGTTAAAAAAATTTGATGAATGCGACGATAAATCAATTGCAACATCTATAACAAAATTTAAAGTATTTCCAGACCAACAAACGGTTGTAAGATTAAATGCGCGATTTGTAGAGTCATTAAAGGACTGCACGGTTTTCGATTTAGACAACTGGCGCTGCGGCACTATCCAAATTATTGACGGTGATTATTTACGGTGGCACTCAGATACAGATGAAAATGAAAACGATTATTTTCGGCAAGTTCCGCGGTTTATATACACCTACTACAACTTAAAACATTTTTTCTAAATAAGAAAAAGCCCCGCATTTCTGAGGGGCTTTTTCTTTAAGCGCTCTTCGCCTGTTTCGACGTCGGCGTCGGCTTCATCTCTAGACCGCCTTTAACCGCCGTCACCTTCACCGTCTGGCCATCCGACACTTCGCCGTTGATGATCATATTGGCAAGCGGGTTTTGTACCTCGCGCTGGATGACGCGCTTCAAGGGACGTGCGCCATAGGCGGGGTCGTAGCCGACCTCGGCCAGATGTTCGCGCGCTTTTTCGTCGAGGTCCAGCGTGATGTTACGGTCGGCCAATAATTGGCGAAGGCCTGCCAATTGGATATCGACGATATGCGTCATCATGTCGCGGCTAAGGCGACGGAAGAGCAAAATCTCGTCAATGCGGTTGAGGAATTCGGGGCGGAAGGCCTTGCGCACCACGCCCATCACCTTGTCGCGTACCTTGTCCGGCTCCGCTTCAACCAGATATTCCGAGCCAAGGTTCGAGGTCATGATCAGGACCGTGTTGGAGAAATCCACCACCCGTCCCTGCCCATCGGTGAGCCTACCATCATCGAAAACCTGCAGCAAAATATTGAACACATCGGGGTGCGCCTTTTCGACTTCGTCGAACAGCACAACCTGATAAGGGCGGCGGCGCACAGCTTCGGTCAGGCTCCCGCCTTCTTCGTAACCTACATAACCCGGCGGGGCACCGACCAGCCGCGATACACTGTGCTTTTCCATGTATTCCGACATATCGATACGCTGCATGGCCGCTTCGTCATCAAAAAGGAATTCGGCTAGGGCTTTCGCCAATTCGGTTTTACCAACCCCGGTGGGGCCCAGAAACAGGAAAGTGCCAATCGGCTGATTGGCGCGCTGCAAACCAGCTCGGCTGCGCCGCACCGCATCGGCCAAGGCTTTCACGGCCTCCACTTGACCAACCACGCGTTGTTCGAGGTGTTTTTCCATCTGCATCAGGCGGTCGCGGTCACCTTGCATCATCTTATCAACCGGAATACCCGTCCAGCGGCTGACGACGGCGGCGATGTCGCTGTCACGCACTTCTTCGTTGATCATGGCATTGTCGGCGGTCTTGGCGGCCTCAGCCAGCTTCGCTTCCAGCTGCGGAATCAGGCCATAGGTCAACTCCCCCGCCCGGGTCCAGTTGCCGTCGCGCTGGGCTTGTTCCAATTCAATACGCGCTTTTTCCAGGTCTTCCTGCACGCGCTGCCCAGCCGAGAGTTTTTCCTTCTCGGCCCGCCATTTGGTCGAAATATCGGCGGCTTGCTTTTCCAGCGTGATCAGGTTTTCTTCCAGCGCATTCAGACGATCGCTGGTGGCCTGATCCTGCTTTTCTTTTTTCAGCGCTTCACGCTCGATTTTCAACTGCATGATGCGGCG
>JAIXUW010000316.1 GCA_027483355.1 Alphaproteobacteria bacterium | reverse complement strand
CAGTTGCCTGAAAAGAAACCCGAACTGACGGAAAGTCAATTGGCAGCCGATGAAGTCGCCCCCGCCAGCGAGCCGATCAATATTCGCAAAACCGGTCGTATCGTTTTTAAGGCGCGCCAAGCCAGCTGGATTCAGGTGAGCGATGCCAACGAACGGGTGGTTTTCAAGCGCCTTTTGAAGGCGGGTGAGCAATATACCGTGCCCGAAGGGCGTGGTTATACGCTGATCACCACCAATGCGGGTGGGCTTGATCTGGTGGTGGATGGCCAAGTGGCCCCCGCCCTTGGCAAGCGCGGCGAGATTCTGCGCGATCTGCCTCTGGAGCCGGGCGAACTGCTGAAAGAAAAGTTGGTTAAATCGCGCATCAATAACTAGTTTGAACACCAGGACGGCGCACCTTCCACAGGTGGCCGTCCTTATTTTATGTAAGTCAGTAACCTATGTCGTTATCCGAAGTGCGCCCGTACCGGCAAATTCAGCGCCGCAAATCCCGCCAGATCATGGTGGGCAAAGTGCCCGTGGGCGGTGATGCGCCCATCACGGTGCAATCGATGACCAACACGCTGACCTCTGACGCCGCGGCCACCATCGCGCAGGTGCGGGCATTGGAAATTGCGGGTGCCGATATTGTGCGCGTCTCTTGCCCGGATGAGGCCTCGACCCAGGCGCTGCGCGAGATCGTCCGCGAAGTCACCGTGCCCATCGTGGCCGACATTCATTTTCATTATAAACGCGCGATCGAAGCGGCGGCGGCGGGGGCGGCGTGCCTGCGTATCAACCCCGGCAATATCGGGTCAGAAGAACGTGTGCGCGAAGTGATCAAGGCGGCAAAGGATAACAATTGTTCGATCCGTATCGGCGTCAATGCGGGGTCGTTGGAAAAAGATCTGCTGGAGCAATTTGGCGAGCCATGCCCGGAAGCGATGGTGCAATCGGCCCTCAGGCACATAAAAATTCTCGAAGACAACGACTTCTTTAATTTCAAGGTTTCCTGTAAGGCATCGGATGTTTTCTTGTCGGCGGCCGCCTATATGCAGCTGGCCGAGGCTTGTGATTATCCGCTGCATCTGGGTGTCACCGAGGCGGGGGGCTTGCGCACCGGCACGATCAAATCGGCGATTGGCATCGGCAATTTGTTGTGGGCGGGTATTGGTGACACCATTCGCGTGTCACTCTCGGCGGACCCGGTCGAAGAAATCAAAGTGGGCTTTGATATTTTGAAATCGCTGGGTTTGCGCCACCGCGGGGTTAACGTTATTTCATGCCCGTCCTGCGCGCGCCAGCAATTTGATGTGATCCAGACGGTGCAAGTTCTGGAAGAGCGCCTGGCTCATATCACCACGCCGATGACGGTATCGGTGATTGGCTGTGTGGTGAATGGCCCCGGTGAAGCATTGATGACCGATATTGGTCTTACCGGTGGCGGGCGTAACACGCACCAAATCTATCTGGCGGGGCAACCGGCGCATCGCTTGCAAAACGAAGATATTGTGGCACATCTGGTGCGACTGGTCGAAGACAAGGCGAGGCAGATCGAGGCAGCGACCGCCGAGACCGAGCAGAAGAAAGCCCTATGATGAAAAATTTTGGGATGACTTTCGGCGCGATGTTTTTTATGGCGGTGTTAACGGCCATGCCCGCCTGGGCAGAAACGGGATCAAACCCTAATCTGCCGGCGCCCTATGCCACCAAGTCGTCGGTGAAACAGGCGAAAGTGGTGGGTTGGCAGCAAGGCGAAATGCCCACGGCACCTGCCGGTTTTACCGTGACAAAGTTTGCCGGTGACCTTGAAAATCCGCGTTGGGCGAATGAACTGCCTAATGGTGATGTGCTTATTTCAGAGGCGAAAACGGGTTTCGTCAGCACCGGCGCTAACCGGGTGACTTTGCTACGCGATGCCGATGGTAATGGTGAAGCGGAGACGCGTCATGTCTTGCTGCAAGACCTCAAGCAGCCCTTTGGCATGGCATACACTGACGGCTATTTGTATATCGCCAATACCGATGCGGTGATGCGTTACGCCTATCAGCCGGGTGAGACGGTGGTTAAGGGTGTCGGTGAGCAAATCCTCGCCTTACCTGCCAAGGGTTATAACAACCATTGGACGCGCAATTTATTGTTCTCGCCTGATGGCAAGGCGCTTTATGTGTCGGTGGGGTCCGCCAGCAATGTGGGCGAGTATGGCATGGCGCAAGAACAGCGCCGCGCCAATATTCTGGCGGTGGATCCCGATGGGCAGAATGAAAGAATTTTTGCCGCGGGCCTGCGTAACCCGGTGGGCATGGCCTGGGAGCCGGTGACGGGCGCGCTGTGGACAGCGGTTAACGAGCGCGATGAACTGGGTGATGCCCTGGTGCCCGATTATATCACGTCGGTGACGGAGGGTGGCTTTTACGGCTGGCCTTACAGTTATTGGGGCCAGACGCCTGACCCACGCTTAAAAGGCGAGCGCCCCGATCTGGTGGCCAAGGCCATCACGCCGGATTACGCGCTGGGGTCACATACCGCATCGCTGGGATTGGCTTTTTATGATGGCCTGTCTTTTCCGAATGATTATAAAGGTGGT
>JAIXUW010000308.1 GCA_027483355.1 Alphaproteobacteria bacterium | reverse complement strand
TCACGCGCGCCAATCTCACCAGTCTCGATCCCCTTGAAGACCTCCTGATACTTGCTGGACTTGAGAGCGCGGAAGATGCTGCGGAAGAATTCGGTGATGCGATTGAGGAGACCCCGTGAGTTCTTACCATCGGCATTCTTGCCAAGTTCAGCGGAGTTCTTGTTCTTTACCCAATCCTTGTACATCTCCGCCACGGCTTCCTCGATCACCGCGTCAGGGTCTGCATAGAGTTCAGAGATGGGTTGGCCACCGGGCGTGTAAATGGTCTGAGCTTTGTCGAGGTATGTGTAGGACCTTCCCGGCACTTTCGTTTTGACAGCGGCGCGAGAAAGGATCTTCCACTCTGCGGGGCGGATCACACCCTGATCACGGAGAACGTGGATGATTTCATGGTTAAGTGTTTCAGCGAGTTCGGCTACGGCCTGCTCGACCGTCATATCCGGGCGGAGAATGCCTGTGGAGAGGTCCACAACGCTCTTGATCCCATTCGGGGTTTTCTCAACGCGGGCCTGCCCACGGATAAGCAGATTTCTGTCCGTGCCAATAAGCTCTTCAAGCTTTACATCAACATCCTTCGGCACTTTACCCGAAAGCCTGCTCTTGAGTGCGGTGTAGATACCCGCATAGCGATCAATTGTTGCTTGATTGTAATCCCGCAAGATAGGCCCTTCTGCCTCTGCCTGAGCAAAGGTGCGGCGGGGTGCAGGTGCTTCCTTAAGAGGGCCAGCAAGGGGTCGGGGTTCTTCCGGAACGCCCTCCACAGGTGGCACAGAAGGCTCAGGAGCCCCTGTAATGGTCGGGGCTTCCGGCTGGGCCAAAGACACTGGCTCAGGAGCCTCCACAATTGCAGGGGCTTCTGTGATAGGTCCTTCAACCGAAACGGCTTCAGCGGCCCCTATGGGAGCCTCCGGGGTTATTGCCTCGGGCATAACGGCTTCAGGTGTAATAGCTTCTGGCGCTGTTTCCGGTGCTGCTTCCGGTGCTATGGCTTCCGGCACTGTTCCTTCCGGCACCACAGCCTCGGGAATGACGGGCTGTCCTGCACGCGAAAGGAAAAATGCGCGAGATTTGGGGATGGCCTCTCCGAGTTCATCACGAGCAGGGAATGGCTTCGCGGCAGCAACAAAATCATTAAGCTTCGTTATTTTCTTGGTTGTTTCGGCAACCTCTTCTTCGGTTGCCTTCCTGATCATCGCCTCAGAAACATTCTGGCGAGTAGCTTCGCGCTTAATAACATCGGGCCGGGACATATAGGATGCCAAGCCTTCAGCCTCGGCTACAAGGCTGTCGCGATCCGCAATGATTTCATCGGTGGTCTGGTATTCCTTGCCATTGATCTTGGCGGGAAACACACTCGGAAGTTCAGCAGGCTTCCTCACCACAACCTTGGCGTCAGTGCGCTGCTTATAAATGTCAATGGCTTCTTCGGCCTCAACCGGATCGAGGAAGTCTCCAACGGTGTTGCCAGCAGGGGTGCGGATTGTGAAGCGAGAGATGCCGTCGAAGTCATCCTCAATAACCTCAACATCACCCTCAACATTAAACTGACGAAGCTCTTCTGCGGCGCGGGAGATCTCACCCTGACGCTGAGCCTGAGCGTTTACAGCGCTCTCCTTGGCGAGGTCTTGCTCAAGCTGGCGATAGGGGCGGAGCTTACGGCCAGCGGCAAGCTGAATAACACCTTCGACAAACGAACCAGCAAACGCGCCAGTGCCCGCATTGCTCAGGATGTCTTGACCAATCTCAACATCGGGATTATAGATCCCGTATTCCATGATGTCATTGGCGATACCGGACGCCACTTCCTGTGCGCCTTCAGCGGCACCAGCGCGTGTGATTCGGCCAAGACGGCTCTGCACAATCTTATTGAGTGCCGGGGCCTGTGATACGGGAACCTTGCTGAGAAGCTGCTGGAGAGGCCCGAAGAACCTTCCAATCGGATATGCTTCTGCGGCCCCGAAAAGACCACTCAAACGCTGAGATGCAAGCTGCTGTTCTTCGCTGATCTCCATGCCAGAGGCAAGCTGATCACGAATTCTTTCAGACCTCGCCTCTGCACCAAGCGCAACACCCTGTGCGCCAGCCGTGACTGTGGCCGCTCTGCCAGCGGCAGCGGCGGTCTTTCCTGCAAGGCTTGCGCCCTTTGCAACAGCAGAACCCGGCACAAGGAATGACGCCACTGAACCAAGAGCCTGTGCAGCCTGCTGTGCGGCAGTTGGATCTTTTGTTGGATCAATGCCGAATGTTTCCTGAAGATACTTGCGGGCTTCTTCAGAGAACTGTCCGGGGGCAGTCTTAGCCGCCTCTTCAGCGGGATAAAAAAGAGAGGCAATACCGCCCGGAATGTCGGTGAACCCGGTCCCAACGCCATAGGCAAAGCGCCCGAGAATACTGGATTCGTCGGAGCCTGCGGGAGGTGCTGTGGCTGGTGCCGCAGTTGATTGAGCCCCGTATGTGCTTTCAATGTATGAAAGCATCTGTTGCGGAGTTGCCTCATCCGGGAAGTCGATAATACCTCCGGCCTGCGGGACATATACAGATTTTGCCATACTTACTTTCCAACGGCCTTATAAAGATCCTCTACTGTCAGAACGCCATTGGCTGGGCCGTATCCTGCCGCTTTGAGGATATTTGCTCTCTGAATTATGTAGGCCTGCTTAAGCTCCTCTGCCGCCTTAATCTCTTCAGGCGTGGAACCGGATGTAATATCCTTCATCTTCGCAATGTTCTCATTGAGGTCTCTGATCATCGCGTCGATTGAGTCAAGAACATCAGCCGCAGGCGGATTTCTGCGTTCAAGGATTTTCTGCTGTGTCTCATATTCTTTCTTTTCGCGCTCTGCTTGAGCGGCTCTCTTTTCTGAGTCTTTCTCCATATCGTATTCGAGCAACCCTCTCTCAAGAGCAAGCTTTGCTTCACGCTGCGCCCTGTCCCGCTCAGCCGCAGACTGTGCAAACGCCTGACCTGCGCCAACAAGGCTCTGCATTGTGGTCTTGGACGGGTCAAGGAATTGCTCCGCCATAGCAAAGTAGCCTTGGGCCTTCTCCCAATCTGAGGGCTGCTGTGCGGCAAGAATTTTCTCAAGGCGGGCGCGGTATTCGTCGGGGGTTTCGCCGGGTTCTGGAGGAGGGGTTTCCACTGGGCGTGCAGGTGCCTTTGGCGGAGTGGTGAGGCTCATGCCGCCCGAAGCCCCGGCGGGGATGGTTGGGAAAATACGATTATTTGCTGTGCTTGGGAGGGGTTCGCCAGTATCAAGTGTCCGGTTCATCTCTTCTTCAGAGGGGAGATCCTGAAGCCTCTTTGCTGCCTCAACCGTGCTTTCAGGCGAATAAAAATCAGCGAACGGCCCCAAAAAACGGTTCTCCAAAAGCTCTCTCTGGTGCGCCAAACCCTGTCCGTATCTGCCTCCGGTAATCTGGGCTCGTTCATTTAAACGCCGCATCTTTTCGTCGCTCTGGTACTTTCGAAGAGCGGCGAGTTCTTCTGGCGTCATGCTCGAAAGCTGCTGAGCGGTAGGGCTCCTCGACCCGTAAAGCTCACCCATTCTCTGCACTAGGCCCTGAGACTGATACCTCTGCACCATGCCACCGCTACGCATAGTCTGCGGCTGAACCTGCTGAGCAATGTCAGCCATCTCCTGCTGTTGCTGGAGCGCCATGACACCCTGCATCTGAGGTGTCTGAGGGATCGTGGGAGGAGTGCGAGCGGGAGCGTTTACATTCTGCGGCACATTGGCAAGCTGCTTTGTCAGGGTGTCAACTACTGACTCTTTGCTTCCGGACCCCGCAAACTGCTGACGGATCTGCTGACGCCTCTGAGCCTCTGCCGCAACAAGGAACGGCGGGATATCTCCCACGGGGTTTTGAAGAAGCTTCATAAGCCTTGCATCGGGAAGACCCTTGAGAAGATCTTGCTGTTCAATGATATTGGGCATTTTTACCGCTCGGGATTATTTTGTTCTGAAAACAGATGCGGGGCTTAAAAATTTCCCGCTCGGGATTACCGCTCATACATGTCGTAGTACTGGGG
>JAIXUW010000296.1 GCA_027483355.1 Alphaproteobacteria bacterium | reverse complement strand
CGGAAGACGTTGAACTCATTTTACTGACGTTGCGGACAAAACTCAACAAGGCAAAGGTGCTCAAGGCCGCGGAGAAAAAGAAGAAGGCGGGGGCACTTTCGGGTGGGACTAGGCGCACACGGCGGGGAACTTCTCGGCGCTAACTAGATGGCAGCAGGGGCCGCAGATGCTGCTGCGGCAGGAATATCGACTTCTGCCGTGGAAGCATTCAATCATGTTGTAGGACGGCCTGGTATTCGGGATACGCGCGCACTTATCTATGGTCTGAATGGCGAGCACGAAAAGCGCCTTTTTTATACGGATGCCGCGCGGAGCCTTCCGTATGCGCAGATTGTGCGTGAAACCAGTCCAGGAGGTGGATCAGTTACTCGCTATGTTCTTCAGCGCGAACGGGGAGCTCAAGAAGAATTACAACGGCTCGCCGGCGGCTCGTATGGTGAAGTATTCATAGGGCAGCGATCAGGAATTGTGTATAAAGAGATTCAGTCACAGCCACACCATTTAGAGAGTCGAGAAGCCGCTGAGAAATTCTGTCGCGAAGTCTACGTGGAAGCCTTCATTCAAACGCTGGTTGGGGCAGACCCTGTAGTAGGTCATTCGATTTGCCAGCTCACAACACTCTTTCGTTCGTATGGATTTTTGCGCCGCCCTGCGGGTCGGCGCAAATCGTTCAGCGCAGCGCCAGCGACAGCACGCTCACGCTCACGCTCTCGTTCGCCGAAGCGCGAACTGGCTGTCATGAGCGGTGTAAATACGAATGACGTAGAAATTCAATCCATGTCATTTATCTTGGAAATGGAGAAGATTGATACACCCTTTACAGGGGAACTGCGCGCGGCAATCGATGCGAATCCGCAGCAACAACTCACAGTTCCAGCTGTCGCACCAGTCTTTGCTGAAATTGGTAAAATTCTTCAGCGGTTGAATCATGTATATGCATTTCGCCATCGAGACCTCCACATCGGAAATGTGATGCTTGCCAAAACAGGCTCGCATCCAGGTGTGCGTCTCATTGATTTTGGAATGGCATGTGTGACGATTGACGGTGTAACCTATTCACGCTCAAAAGAGGTGTGTGAAGGATGGGATACTTGGGTGCTTCTTTCAAGTTTACTCAGTATATTCCCTTTTAAGGGGGTTGCAAGTCCATACCAAACAAAAGAGCTGTTTGATATAATCACAAGCTTTTTTCGAGATGCTGCGAATAAACTTCAAGTCTTAAAATCGATTGCCGAATATCACTTTAATCATCCTGGCTCTACAGGAAAACAACAGTCTATTTTTCACTATTTTTATCATAAGTTCAGCATCAATAAACGAGAAATAGATACCCAAAATCCATGGAAAGACCTCTATCCGAAAGTCATGGCAAGCGACAGATTACAACAAAAACGTTCGCCGGCATATTTTGAGGAAGTGTGGTCTGCGCACGCTACTACAACAGGGGGCCGCAGGCGCACACGGCGGCGTGGGCGCGGCCGCCGTTAGACCCACTCGGCTGCGCTCGGTCGCCGCATCCGATTCTGGAAGGAGTTGCGCCGCTCCATGGCGGTCGCAACAGCTGTGGCATGCCGCTTGGCCTCCTCGCGCTCCATTCGTGTGGGGGCGCGGATGAGTAGCTGCTTGAGAATAGCCCGCAGATTTGTAAAGAAGCTGCGCCAACGCTTCTGTCGCTCACGTGCGCGCTCTACGCTCGCGTGATAGACAGTGATGACCTCCTGGATATGCTGAATAGGGCGTGTATTCGGGTAGAATGTGCGCTCGTGATACCCGTTGATGTGGGCGTGTAGGGCGGGCAGAGCTGAAATCTCGTCACGGTCGTGGCGGTAGCGGTAGGAGTCGTATTCCCGCGTGTCCCACATGATGTTCTGGGTCGCGCAGAACTCGCGCAGCTGCTTGAACTCCGCTGTGTTGTAGTGGTCCATGTTCCGAATGACCAGCGTAATCGTAATGGGGAGACGGCGTGGGGGAACGGGGGGTGCAGCGCGAGCGGCGGCGGCCTTCTGGAGCTGATTCATCTTTGTCGGTGGAGGGATGGGTAGTTGGTGCTGGGTGGGCTGTCGCCGAAAAATTTTACGCGGGGGGTTGCTGGTGGTGGATGGTATCACGAATAGGATGTGGCAGCCGGCGGGAGAGATTCTTTACAACTATGCCTCTGGACACGGGGTCAGTATGTGCCGTGGAATGGGTGTGCCGGCGCAGATGCTGCTGAACGGGACGGTCTATCTGGTCTGTAATCCGAACGGCGGGGGGTCGGGGGACATGCTCGCGACGAATCTCGGGCTGGGCCTCGGCCTCGGCCTTGGCATTCCTGCCTTTATCGGGCTCATGTACTGGTGGTTACGCTACAGCTGTAGCTGCGCGTGCTGCCGGCGCGAGCGGCGGCATTCAGCGGCAACCTCTGTTTCAGCACTGCTTGTGGTGGGGAAGTCGCCGCGCGAGGCTGTGGAGGAGGTCCTGTCGCCCGAGGCCTTCCGTGACTTTCAGCACGACAACTTGACAGAAAGCTTGAAAGAGGAGTTGATGATTCATCGCTGCCGCGAGGGCCGTGACCTGCGCGAATTCGTCCGCTATGCAGACCAATGTCGCGCCATTGAGGTGGCGGGCTGGGTGGATAAGCTCTATCCTGGCCTCATTCCGCGCGAGATTCAGCAGCGGGCAGCGGCACCGCGGGCATCTGCGCCACAGGTGGCCGTGCGGCCGGCAGCCGCACTCGAGGAGGTCTAAGTGCGGGCAACCTAGATACCTCTAAAGGATTTCTGCCACGATGCTCACCTTTTTAGCCCATATTCTGTGCTACGACATCTGGTTCTACGCGTCGCATCGTGCTCTCCACTGGCCACAACTCTGGTGGATTCACCAGATTCATCACGAGGCCGTATATCCGACGTGGCCCGATACGCATCACGGGCACTGGCTCGAATCGGTAGTCCAATGTCTCGGCTATGGGGTGCCATTTATCTGTGGAGTCTGGTCGCCGTGGGAGGCCGCGGCGGCAGCGGTCGTGCTCCAGCTGCGCGGTCTAGCACGGCATGACCCGCGCACGAGCTGGGTGGATGGTGGACACCATCTCGTCCATCACCGCCGCTTCACAAAGAACTACGGGGAACCGTGGCTCGACTGGCTCTGCGGAACGTATGCGCCACCTACGCGCTCGAATCTGTTTGTGTAACAGTACCGTCGTGTGCTAAAATGAAGAACGG
>JAIXUW010000078.1 GCA_027483355.1 Alphaproteobacteria bacterium | reverse complement strand
GCTGGTTGTGAGATGGTTGTGCAGGGTGATGAGGATGAGGGGGAGGAATAATCCCCTCGCCGGGGGGCTTTTCGGGGTTTCAAAATTCCCTTGAATAATTTATTGACTGTAAACGCAAAGCACCCTATGAGGGAAAAAAAGAGGAGAACAAAAATGATTGTAACAATCCACCGTGGTGGCGGTGCTCGTGACCGTGATGCCTTCATCTCTGACGTTAAATTCGTGCCGGGCGTTGGGCCAAAAAATGCAGCTTCCATCTATGATGGCACTGCGTTTTCATGCGCAATTCCGCCCGATAAAATAAACACCGCAATCCGTAACCTTCGCCGCATGGTGAAGGATGGCACGTTGGTTGTGGAAGGATTGCCCAATGAAAAAGAGGAGAGCCCTATCATGAACCCCACAACCCCCGTGCTGGTCAACCCCGTGCCCTATGGCATCGATGACAATGCAACGGCGCTTCTCGAATTGCTCCGCAAGCTTGGCGGCGGCATTTCGGAAGGCCGGGTGCTGGAACTGATCCACGCAAACGCTTCCCGCCCCGCCCATGTCACCATTGACCTGACGGCTCCGGGTGTAACGCTCTCAGGTGACAGCGTTATGCACCACAAGTTTCCGCTGCTGGCTGCTGCTGTTGCGGCGCGTGTAAACACCATGTTGGTTGGCCCTGCTGGTTCCGGCAAGACCACTGCGGCGGCGCAAGTTGCCAAAGCACTGAACCTGCCCTTCTATGGCACGGGTGCAATCAACACTGAATACAAACTGAGCGGATTCATTGACGCTCAGGGCCGGGTGATCTCAACCGCATTCCGAAAGGCCTTCGAGCATGGCGGGGTGTTCCTTTTCGATGAAATCGACGGCTCATTGCCCGGTGCCCTGCTGGCCTTCAACAGCGCTCTGGCCAATGACTGGTATGACTTCCCGGACGCAAACATCAAGCGCCACGACGATTTCCGGGTGATTGCTGGTGCCAATACTTTCGGCACGGGTGCAGACCGCCAATATGTCGGGCGCAATCAACTGGACGCTGCTTCACTGGACCGCTACGCGGTGCTTGACTGGGGCTATGACGAAGCGCTTGAGGCAGCGATGATCGGCGCGGATGCTCCCAAGGGCACGCCTGTTCCCCGGTCTATCGAGCCTCTCCCGGCTGAGCGGGTGCAGGCGGTTGCGTTCCAGTGGGTTGAACGGGTTCGCAAGGTGCGGAGTGCCGTGAATGAACTCAAGGTGCGGCATGTTGTGTCGCCCCGCGCCACTGTCAACGGCTCCCGCCTGCTGGCTGCTGGCTTTACTTGGGCGGAGGCAGAGGATGCAGTTATCTGGAAAGGCCTTGACGCCGATACGCGCGGCAAGGTCATCGCAAAAGCAGCATAAGAGGGGACACAATGGCCTATTACCGCACGCATTTCGAGAGCCTTGGGGACTTCCTCAAGGCCTCTCAACAGCCCTCCCTAAGCAGCGCGGATTCAAGCAAGCGCGAAGGCCGGGAGGGTGAAGAATTCACAGGCGTCCGGACCTTCGCTGACGCCATCAAGATGGCAGAACGGGGCTGGCCGGAAGGCCGTAAAAAACTAATGACCGCGATGGCGGCGGCACAATCCACCCCATCGTTTACACCATCTATTGTGATGGATGTAGCGGGCGCTTATCCCATTGCGGCGCTTGCCGCTGCTGGTGATCCCTGTTCAATGGTGGATCTTGCACCAGTGGAGGACCGGGTGAGGCCTATCGTGCGGCTCCTGATCCAGCGGGCTGGTTCATCTGCCTACAGCACAGACGAGTTCATGTCCTACGGTGCCGCCATCATGTCTTACGTCGAAGGCCTTGAGGGTGCGGGGTTCCGCTGCGAAATCACCGTGTGCTTTGCTTCCGACCTTGAGGACGATGGCGATCAATTCACCTCGGTGCTGGTCAAACGCGCTGAGGAACCGATTGAACTCGACCGCATGGCCTTTGTCATGGTTCATCCGGCTTTCTTCCGGCGTATTTGCTTCGCAGTATATGAGGCAATCGAAGGGTTGTCGCATGTTCTTAACAAGCACGGTTATGGGTACAGCCGGAACCCCCGCGCAAAAGAGGCGGAACGGGGGCAGTGTATCATCCCCGGCATCAATTCCATCAAGCCGGGGAACTCCGCCCTCAAATCACCTGCCGCATGTCTTGCACATATCGGGCCAGTGATTGAAGCACAGTTAAGGCAGGCAGGTGTTGAACCTCCTGCTCAGGCTTTCGGAGGGGTGTCCAAGTGATGCCCCTCGCCGGGGGGCTTTTCGGGGTCCTATCACGGGAAACCTTCCCGCCGCATCCTACGGGGTGCGGCGTGGGGGCAAGCCCGCCCAAAGGAGAAACAAAATGTGGTACGTCATCCCCTACAACAAAAGCATTGCCGAAACGCTGGCGAACAATCCGGCGTCATTCAATAACTTTGGCGAAGCCCGCGACAAGGCGGAGTTCTTGCGCGAAGAAACCGGGAACCACTACCAAATCATCAAGATCCAAACAGCATGGACCACAAAAACCATCGCAGATCGATAAACAACATATGAGGGAAACCTTCCCTACACTGTGTAAACGCAGTGTAGTGGGGGCAAGCCCGCCCAAAGGAGAACGACAATGAACGCGATTGAAGCGCTCAATGAACTGCTCACCGCAGGCATTAAATTTCGAGAGGCAGAACATGCCGCGCGCACGGCATCTTCCACCAAGGCCCGCAAGGCAGTTCTCGACCGCGAGGAAGCCCGCAACCGCCTGCTGAAGGCAGAGGATGCAGCCCGTAATGTGATCGACAAAAGCAAAGAGGACTAAAATGTACTACGTTGTGAGGACTGGCCTTCGACTGGATGGACCGGGGACAGAGGCTTTTGATAACTACAAAGACGCCACAACCTACGCCATTGGGCGGAAAACATATTGGGAGGAGCGTGGCGAAAAACTCGAATGGGAGATCTACGAAGTTAATAAGCTTTGGTCTACAAAGAGCCTCAACGCATCAAGAAACCTTAAAGTAAAGGCAAACTAAAATGTATTATGTTGTCAGAAAAGGGAAAGAACTAGCGGTTGGCAGTATGCTCGGCTTCGACACCTTTGGAGCGGCAAAGAAGTTCGCTGAGCATAGGCATAATCACAGCAAGTACCACTACCAAATCATGGAAGTGAAGGCCGTATGGACCACAGAAACCACCGCTGAAGCGATGGCAGAGGGAGAAAGCTAAAATGGACGTTCGCAAATATTGGACCCAGTGCCGTTTACACGATTGGCACTACATGATGAGCGATGACCCGGAGGTTTATCGCATGGGCAAGGCTGAAGAAGATCGCCTTGTTACTATCGCCCACAGCGACCCGGCAATGGCTGAAATCTACAGGCAATGGCAGGACAACGCACACAACTGCGGACCCCGCCCCGCTGAACCGAAACTGGAGGACTGAACATGCCGAAATTTATTGTGACCGTGTACAAGACGGAAACCTACTCGACCGATATCGAGATCGAAGCCCCGACACTGGATCAGGCTGAGAGCATGGCGGAGGATGACGCACAGCGTCTCTCTCTCGACTGGCATTATGAGGATTC
>JAIXUW010000223.1 GCA_027483355.1 Alphaproteobacteria bacterium | reverse complement strand
GCTGGGCGCCATGGCAGAAGACATTGCCTTGCGCGCCATTCGCGCGCATCTCAACCTGATGCGCACCCGCGAATTGCTTGACCAGGCCAGCAATTACCAAGCGGCGATTGATGAACGCCGC
This sequence comes from Alphaproteobacteria bacterium, assembly GCA_027483355.1. Taxonomy (GTDB): domain Bacteria; phylum Pseudomonadota; class Alphaproteobacteria; order Micavibrionales; family UBA2020; genus JAEXMB01. The sequence continues at coordinate 2,528 of JAIXUW010000223.1, read as the reverse complement.
AGCAGCATTGCTTTAATGGTGAGCGAAGGGGCTGCCAACGAAGCGGAACTTTTGCAGGGTGATGACGTGTTGCTAGAGGCACGCGCAACGCGCCTGGGCTACGAAGACGCCTTTGGCCAGGCCCAGGCAGACTATATTGAAGCCGTGGGTCAATTGCCGGCAGGCACGCTGGAACTTGGCGCCGATATCTGGGAAGAGAGTCTGCCGCCATCGGTGGATACGGCTTTGACCCAGGCGGTGCAGGACAATCCGCGCCTTAAGTCATCGTCGCATCTAGTGGCAGCCCTGGGTCATGAGACGGAGCGCGAAGAAGGCAGTGTTTTACCGCGGGTGAATGCGGAGCTGTCCTATCTCGAGCGTGACCAGGATGAAGACCTTGGGGGGGAGCTGACCAATGCCCAGGCGATGATGACCGTGTCCTGGGACTTCTATACCGGTGGAGCTCAGTTGGCCCGGATGGCACGCAGCAAGCAATTGCAAAAAGAAGCCTTTGCCAGCGCGCAGGAGCTGCGCCGTAACATCGAACGCGATGTGCGCCAAAAACACACAGCCATGCAAATGGTCAATCAGCAATACGAAATCAACCAGCAACGTGAAGCGTCTAGCACCAAAGTGCTGGATAACTTCAAGGGTCAGTTTGAGGGTGGCGAACAAAGCAATTTACAACTGCTGAATGCCGAAGCACGTCTTTTTGCCGCGCGCGCGGCGCGGATCGACTCGCAATACCGTCGGCTGCTCGCCCGGTTTGAACTCTTGAACGCCATGGGTCGTCTGCGTCCCACCTTTGGTATTACCACGCCCGAGCCCGCGTCAGCCCCAGCCCCAGCACCAGCCACGGTGCAAGCAGCACAGCGGTAAACGGGGATGTCCTCTCAAGCCGGCGCTGAAAAAGCCGTTACCACCGCGCAAAATCCGGATAATACTTTGTTGGGCTGCTTGGTCTGGCTGACCGCGCATTACGGCCACGCCCGCTCGGCCGCGGTTTTGCAAGCGGGTCTGCCCATCGACCCCAAGGGCATGTCACCACAGATTTTTTGCGAGGCGGCTGCGCGTGCCGGACTGGCAGCGCGTATCGTCAAGCGTCAGCCTCGCGAAATGCCGGCGGGTGTATTGCCAGCAGTGATACTGACATCGGGCGGTGGCGGTCTTCTCTACCTCAGCGAAACCAATGATGTGGCGCAGGTTATTGATATGGCGAAGGGTGAGACGCCTGTCGCCTTGTCGCTGAATGAACTGACAGCACGCAGCAATGGCTATGTCATCTACACGCGACCCGCCAAGCTGACGGTGGCGGATGATGACGCAGCGCCGCTATCGTCACATTGGTTCTGGCAGACCGTGCTGGAAAATCGCGGGATCTATATTCAGGTCGCCGTGGCAACTCTTTTCATCAATATCTTCGCCCTGGCCAGTCCGATCTTTATGATGAACTTCTATAACCGTGTGCTGCCCAATGACGCCACCGAGACCGGCTGGGTGCTGGCGATTGGTGTGCTGTCTGTTTTTGTTTTTGATTTTGTCATTAAAACGCTGCGCGGCTACTTTATTGACGTGGCAGGCCGCCGGTCGGATGTGGTGACGGGCCAAAAGCTTTACGATCAGGTGCTGGACGTCAAACTGGGCCAGCGGCGCGACAGCATTGGCGCCTTTGCCAATATGCTGCGCGAATTCGATAGCGTGCGCGATTTCTTTACCTCGGCCACCATGACAGCCATGGTCGATCTGCCTTTTTCGCTGCTGTTTATTGTCGCCATCTGGCTGGTGGCCAGCCCGTCGATGGCGCTGGTGTTGTTGCTCGTCTATCTCATCGCGATTGCCGCGGGATGGTTAGCCCAGATACCCGTGCGCCGTGCCGTGCGTGAAGCCATGCACACGGCTGAGAAGAAGCATGGTCTTCTGGTGGAAACCATCGCCACGCACGAAACCATACGTGGCATTGGCGGCGAGGGGCCGTTGCGGGCGCGCTATCGTCGCTATCTGGCGGCCGCGGCCGAGGCGGGACAGGTGTCACGCTATTACTCCGGCCTCAGCGTCAATTTTTCGCTTTTGTTACAAGCGGCCAGCGCCGTGCTGATGGTGATGATCGGCATGTATCTGGTGCGTGACCGCGATATGACGGCGGGTGCCCTGATCGCCAGCGCCATGCTGGCCGGTCGCGCGATTTCACCGGTGGGCATGGTGGCGGGCCTGGTCAACCGGTATCATCAGGCCAAGGCTTCATACCGGCGTCTTGATGGCCTGATGCACCAGCAAGTTGAACGGCCTATTGAACGGAATTTTCTACATCGCCCGCAACTGGCGGGTGGCTTTGCGCTGCAGGGGGTTGATTTTGCCTATCCAGACAACACGCACAAGGTGTTATCGGGTGTCAATCTGATGATCAATCCGGGCGAGCGCGTGGCCGTGGTGGGGCGCATAGGTTCGGGTAAGACAACCCTGATAAAGCTGCTGGTCAATTTCTATAGCCCAACCGCAGGCGCTGTGCTTGCGGATGGCACCGACATGCGCCAGATCGACCCGGCCGATCT
>JAIXUW010000265.1 GCA_027483355.1 Alphaproteobacteria bacterium | reverse complement strand
CAGCATCACCAGGGGCGCGAAGACCATAACGACCCGGGCCAAGCGTTGCAGCAAAGCACCGGATAACACTGGGCGTTCAATAGACGGGGAAATGATTTGACGATCAATCACGAAAACGTGGCTTTCGATTGTTTCAACGATAGCGGCGGTAAGCGCCGGGGGCTTCGCGCCGGGCGACGATATCTTCGTCGTCACCGGTGGCGGGAGCCGTACGGGGGGGTTCCGCAAAAAGGATTTCAACATTGCTGATCCCGGGGGCGGCCATATCATCATCGCCGGCATCGGCCAGTTGTGGCTTGGCAGGCGCCGTGGCGAGAGCCGGAATATCGGTCCGCACCGCACCAATCGGCGCCAGGGTGCCGTGCAACTGGGCGCCCGGCTCGATCTGCAGCGAGCCATAATGCAGCTCGCCCGTCACGCGCGCACCGGGGCGCAGCAGCAAGCGGCCGGTCACGGTCAATTTGCCGTCGACATGGCCAGAGATCACGGCTTCATGCACCTCGGCGGTGCCGCTAAAACGGCCGCCCAGCAAAATATCCATGCGCTGCGCGGTCAGCAGGGTCGCATCAATGCGTCCTTCGACCACCAGATGGGCGCAAGACGACACATTACCCTGCAGGTGGATGCCGGGGCCGACGACCAGGCGGCGCGACTCTTCCTGCGGATGGGGCGCATAGGCCTGCACGCTGCTACCCGCATCCGATTTACGGGCGGGGATATCGTGGCGGAAGGTCTTTTTGGGGGCGACAGGCGTCACAGCGGTCCTACTTTCACGGTCGATAGAGAAGCCAAAAAACAGCTGGCCAAGGGCCGCTGCGATTATGTTTTCTCTGTGGAAACTAGTGGATTTGTAGCATGTGGCAGGGGGGGGGTCCAGTTTTGCGGACATTGGCCATAATATCAGAAAACACCGCTGATATTGCAGCTGCTTTTTGTTTTCATAATTTGGAAAGGATCAAGGTGACAGCCCGCGCGCGTTGGATAACAGAGAATCGCTAACGGCTGGTCAAGGCGGATTTGGCGATGGTCAGGCCGGTGCGCGGCGCCACCAAACCTTCAACCCATTGCGCATCGCCACCGCCCGCCACAAAGGCGGCCGCGGCCAGTTTCACCGCGTGATCATCGACGAGTGCGGCAAAAGGAATAACTGTCACACCGGTGGATGGACCGGGCGTGGCCGCCACGACGATCTGCTGGCGCAAGGCAAAATTAAACACGATCGACAAGCTACCGCCGTTCGGCAAAGCCTCGATCCGGGTGATGCTGTCTGGGGTAGGCGCAGCAAAGCCGTTTTCGACCACGGGCGGCGGTATATCCGCGACAACGGCGGCAGCGGCGGTAAAGACACCATGGCGGCGCAAAGTTTCCTGCAAATAAACCAGCGCCGCATAGGGCAGCTGGCCCCGCGTGCTTTCCTCGATCTCAGCGCCATAAACTTTAATATCAAAGCCCTTGGCCAAGAGGGCATCCGCGATATCGGTACGGCCCTGCCGTAAGGCTTTTTTCATCAAAGCGCCGCTGTCATAGTGCAGATCCAGAGGTTCCTGCACGAGCGCCAGGAGGATTTGCGCACGTTTATCGTCTATAGTATGAGACTTCAGCACCTCTGCCATGGCCTGCGCGCGCAAGAGCGGGGACTCAGCCTGCGTCAGCAAGATATCACGCCCCTCTTGCCAATCACTCTGCGCTAAGACGCGAGACAGCGGCTCTACTTTATTCCCTAACGCATTAAAAAACGGCGCGATCACTTGCAATGCTGCCGTGTTACGTTCGGTAATAACGGCTTCAAAAACTTCTGCCCGGCCACAATCAGTACCACGGCTAAGGTATACTTGCCGCAGAACCGCTACCAAAACATCGTACCACCCAGAGTTAAGCGCTTTTTCCACCCTTGGCAAAAAATCATGATAATACTCTGCCTTACAGATACGCCGCACCAGCTTAACTTGCGCGTCTGTCAGGTTTTCGCAATGAGGCGGTCTTTTGGTTTTGAACATCTCAGCGCTCCTTAGACTTGGCGATTTTGACCGGCGCCGTGTTGGCAACTTTGTCCTGGTCACCCCCGGCGTCCACAAAGGCAGCGGCAGCAGCCGCTACAGCTGCGCGGTTTTCAATCTGTGAAAAAGGCACCACGGTGGGCGCGCTGATCTGTGCGCCCGCTTGGGTGATCAAAATTTGCTGGTGGGTGTTAAAGTTAAACACGGTGGTCAGCACGATATCGTCCGGCAGGCGTTGCTGCAGAGCGATACTATCCGCATCGATCCGCTGATAGCCCGCGGCATCCGCGGGCGGCAACCCTTTGACGCCCTGGCGCTTGATATAGTCAATACTTTCGCGGGGGGCACCGGTATTGCAGAGTTTTTCGTAGATGGCATCGGCGTGCAAACCAACCTCGAATCCCGCTGCCAAAAGTTTATCTGCCATGTCGATATAGCCTTTATGCAGGGCGGCATACATAACATTGCCTTCGTCGTGATGGATATTCATGCCGCGCGCCAGCAGCATCTCAAAGGCCGCCTGAATTCCCTCGGGGGCGGCTTGCGACGATGACAGCAAGGTGACCGCGACACGGGCCAGCAGATCAGGGCTCGCCTGATCAGGATCCAGCAGATCCAGCATCCGTCTCAGTTGCGACGGTGTATGTTGCGCCATATAGAACAGATAATTTTTGGGCGGGTAACGGTCTTTGTAAGCCTCAATAAAAGCTTTCTTCATGTCGTCGCTGATCGCTGCCGACATGACGGCACACATATTGTCGCTGTCACATCGAGATTGCGAACCGTATTTGATAACCGTTTCGATAAAATCCGGATACTCGGCGGCGGCCATGGTCAAAACCGCGATATGCCGCGCACCACCCACGGTGTAATGGGTATGAAAATCCGCCATGAAAAGTGTGCGCCCGGCCATATCGTCGCCGTACGTAAAGGCAGCCCTGTAGCACCTGACCAAATCATCCGTCGAGATGCTGGTTCTTATGCTCATAAAAATTTTCAAGGCCGCTTGCGGGAAACCGGCCGCATAGGCTTTGACGATATTATCAATCGCCGCCGCCTGGCTGTGGCGCGCGGCTTTGACGAACGGGGCACCGTTGGGCTTGAACATGGTATAAAGCATCCTGCGTCGGGCGAAACGAAGGATTATGCTAATCTGTTATTGACATAAGTCAATCAGAATTTAAGGCTATTTTTCAATGGCTTATCGGGCAAGTATCCGTCATGCACCAGCGCTGCCCTGAACCGCCTAGACGGGCAGCCCCTTCTTAGCCTTCGCGATGGGCGCCGGCAGGCCGGCCTCGACCACCAGATCGACACTGCCGCCCCTGGCCACAAAAGCACTGGCGGCCGCTTTGAGCAGATGGTTGGTTTGGATCTGCGCGAAGTTGACGATGGCCGGGGGCGCCACCTGCTCCCCCATTTGCGCAATCAGGATTTGCTGGGCGGTGCCGAAATTGAAGATGGTGGTGAGGATGCCGTTATTGGGCAGCGCCTGAGTACGCGAAATGCTGACATCGTCGAGCATTTGGAAGCCTTCTTCCGCCACCGCCAATTTGGGGCGCAGCGCATATTCCTTGGCGAAAGCAAGGGCTTCAGCCGGGGCCGCGTGTTTCAACAGACTTGGATAGACATTGCTTTGGAAAAAATCGGTCTCGAACTGATGCTGATCGATCATACGGCGAGCCAGATCAACATAACCCGCCGCCAAAACGGCCGTCATAACCGCGCCACTCTCGTAATTGACGTTCATCTTTGCATCGAGAAGATTTTCGATGAGCGAAATATCGATAGGCGTTCTATATAGACATTTAATCGCAGCACCTGCCAACTGATTAGCGTGAAAAGAACTCACATCTACGACAGACAGCAAACGCCCCAGCACTAAAGACCCCTGTTCAGCTGCGTGTGAAAAATGACGGTCTGGAGAATCGTAACCACGGCAGGCACGCGCATAAAGCGCCTTGATATTGTCAAGATCTGCGGTAAAGGCGATCATCATTATGGCGCTGTTATTTTGGAAATAAGCACCGTTTATCGCGGTCGTGACGATAGCAGCGGTACCCTCAGTCCAGCCCGCGTCGTGAGTCATCCGCGCGAATTCCAGCAAGCTTTTTTCCGAAGCCTTTTCAGCAGCTATCTGCAATACGCTGATATCTTTTCGCGCGACGGCTAGAGTGAGTGCAGACTTGATCAAATAGCTTTGAGTCCAATGTGAGTCGACCAATGGCAGACTGCGTGCCAGAACATTTGGTAGTTGCTCCTTTGGCACCGCGGTTATAAGCGAGTCCACGCGGGTATAGTCTTCTTTTTTTATAGCCTGCCCAATCTGTTGGGCCAGACGGGTGTTTTCTTCGACGATCATCTGTTCAGGGCTTTTTTTAAACATGGGCGAATCCTTTGTGAAATTTGTTTTCTATAATATTTATTATTTACCATAAGTCAAGACATATATAGGCCTTTAAAAACAATATCTTATCCTATATTAAAGGCTCGCGCTGACCGGCTCGGAGGATATATGCCCACTGTCGTTCTGTCTGTTCTGCTGCTGGCCGGCCTAGTGCTGGCTTTGGGCGGCTGTGCCCGGCCGCCCGCAGCTGGCCCCGCGGTGCTGGCATCGCCGCATTTCCGCGACGGCGTCTTTCACAACCAAGATCCCGCCGCGCAAAACGACAAAAGCTTTTTCGACGTGTTGAAATGGCGCCTGACCAGTGCACGCGCCGCCTGGCCCGATCACGTGGCGGATAACGCAACCCCCGACGTGCCCGCCCGCGTCGATACCGGTTTGCGCATCACGCTGATCAACCACGCCAGTTTTTTGATTCAGGCCGATGGTTTAAACATCCTGACCGACCCGGTCTTTACCGAACGCGCCAGCCCCTTCAGCTTCGCTGGCCCCAAACGCGCACGCGACCCCGGTATTGACATCGACGCGCTGCCACCGATTGATGCGGTACTGATCAGCCACAGCCATTACGACCATTTTGATCAGGCCAGCCTGAAAAAACTGCACAATAAATTCAAACCCCATTTTATTGTGCCGCTGCGTAACCGCGATCTACTGCCCGATGATGCCCGTGTCAGCGAACGCGACTGGGGCGGCCGCGTACAACTGAATGATTACAGCGAAGTTATTGTGGTCACTGCACAGCACTGGACAGCCCGCGGGCTGTTTGATCGCAATCAACGCCAGTGGGGCGCTTTTCTGCTGCGCCTTGGCAAGGATACACCGCGACAAGTCTATTTTGCCGGCGATACCGGCTACAATACACACTTTAAAATGCTACGCGAAGAATACGGCCCCGTTAACGTGGCGCTGTTGCCGATTGGCGCTTATGAACCGCGCTGGTTTATGCGGACCCAGCATATGAACCCGGCAGATGCCGTGCAGACGCATTTTGATCTTGGCGCCCGGCAATCGATCGGGATGCATTTCGGCACGTTTCAATTAACCGATGAAGCGATTGACGCGCCCGTGCTTGATCTGGCGACGGCCCGCGACAAAGCCGGGCTTGACGCCAAAGCCTTCGTGGCCCCGCGCAACGGCGAAACCTTTATTTTTGAATAGTCGCCCGTTTATTTATGCCGCAGCGTGGGGAAAGCGATGACATCGCGGATGCTGGGGCTATTGGTCAGCAGCATCACCAGACGGTCGATGCCGATACCCAAACCACCCGTGGGCGGCATGCCGTATTCGAGGGATTCGAGAAAATCTTCGTCTAGGTGCATGGCCTCGTCATTGCCCGCTTCACGGGCGGCGACCTGGGCCATAAAACGCTCACGCTGATCAAACGGGTCGTTCAACTCAGAAAACGACGGGCCGATTTCCCAGCCGTTAATATAAACCTCAAAACTTTCGGTCAGGCGCGCGTCAAGCGGGTGCGTTTTCGCCAGCGGCATCACATCTTTGGGGATGTCGATGACATGGATCGGCTGGATCAGCGTGTCTTCGACTTTTTCGGCAAAAACAGTTTCGACGATCTGGCCCCAGAGGGCGCTTTTCTCGACATGAACGCCGATTTCTTTAGCTTTGGCAGCAGCATCGGCGGCCGAGGCGATTTTTGCAAAATCAACCCCGGTTTTCTCGGTCACCAAATCCACCATGGACTTGCGCGGCCAAGGCGCCTTGAAGTCAATCGCGTGTTCGCCAAAGGTCAGCTTCGTTTCACCGTTATTAATGTGACGAACAGCACCTTCGACCACGCGTTCAAACAGCGCCATCATGTCGGTGTAGCTGGCATAGGCCCAATAAATCTCGCAGGCGGTGAATTCGGGGTTATGCTTGATCGAAATACCTTCGTTGCGGAAGTTACGGCCAATCTCGAAGACCTTATCCATACCGCCAACAATCAAACGCTTCAGAAAAAGCTCTGGCGCGATGCGCATATAGAGCGGCATATCCAGCGCGTTGTGATGGGTCAGAAACGGTTTGGCCGTGGTGCCACCGGGAATAACGTGCAGCATGGGGGTTTCAACCTCCATGAAGCCTTCATTCACCAGCGCCTGGCGAATAAAGGTGATGATCTGCGAGCGCTTGCGGAACGCTTCGCGGCTTTCCTCGTTCATGATCAGATCAAGATAGCGCTTGCGGTATTTCAGTTCGGTATCGTGCAGGCCGTGGTATTTTTCGGGCAGCGGGCGGATTGATTTCGACAGCATCTCGACGTTTTGGGTATTAACCGTCAGCTCGCCGCGCGGGGTGCGGCGGACAATGCCGGTGACACCAATGATATCGCCGATGTCGTAATGCGCCATCTGCGCCAGCAGGTCGGAGGGCGTACCGTCCTTATGACTGAAAATCTGGATCTTGCCGCTGGCGTCACGGAGATCAATAAACATACCCGAGTTACGGTACGACATGACCCGCCCCGCCACGCGCACCGTTTCACCGGTGACTTCGCCATTGGGTAGGTCTTTATATTTTTCCTGCAGATCACCGGCGTGATGAGTGACGTCAAAGCGATAAGGATACGGCTTGACACCCAAAGCCTCGAGCGCGCGGAGATTATTGATCTTCGCCTCAATCAGCGCGTTGCTATCGGCGATCACGGGGGCAGCGGTTTCATCTGGCTTAGCGGTCATCAGGGCACCTCTGGCAGGCGGTCAATTATTTCTCAAGGATCATATCATAATGCGGCATACCCGCTTCGATATATTCACCGCCGCGGGTCTTGAAGCCAAGCTTTTCGTAGAACGGCACCGAAAAAGACTGTGCCGCCAGTTTGAACAAACGAATATCGCCGCTTTTGGAAAATTCGTTGAGGATATAGCGCATCAACACCCGGCCAATCCCTAGCTTGCGGTAGCCCTGGTCGACGGCCACCCGTTCGATCTTGGCAGCCGAGCCCATCAGGCGGACGCGGCAGGTACCAACAAAGGTCTCCCGGCCATCCAGGCGCACCGTCACGCCAAAGTGACGGGCGGCGTCATCCAGGCCATCACGTTCGACTTCGGGCGCGACATTTTGCTCTTCGACGAAAACTTCGTGCCGCAAGGCATAGGCGCGGTCGCGGTCTTCAGGTGTAATAATAGGAAAGCACTTGATTTGCATGGTTCTTTCAATCTCATAGCTGGTGCTGTAATGCAAGGGGCAATGGCACAAAGCGTCGTCTTATGTCACCTCAGCGCTTGTTTTAGGGGTGGTGCCAAGACTATATTACGCCATGACATCTGCCCCCCTGCCACCCACCGTCGCCGCGGCTGCCCCGCCACGTATCCTGCTGCCCGATGTGCCGGTAATGGTAGCCGTGCCCGGCGGCATTTGCACGCTTAGTATCGACGGCGAAATAGGCCTGCTCGATATACCCACCGCGCGACGTCTGGCACAAGAACGCCCACCGCTGGTCTGTCACGCGGCCGAACTTGCCCACCGGCTGGGGCTTGAGCGTCTGCCCGCTCATGACGTGTTGGAGCTGTTTGCCTTTGTGCATCCCGGCCGCCATTGTGTACCCACTGTGCGCGGTGTGGCCGAAGCACTGCATCTCCTCAGCCCCGCCACACCCGAGGATGCCGCCCTTGCCTTGCGGCAAATCGCCCGGCATCTGCTGGCCGATGTGGCGGCACTCGCCGAAATGGCCGAGGGCCGTACACTCGCCGGTATCGCCGCCATGATGGGGATGCAAGGCAGCGTTGCCACGGCGGGACACGAAGGTGCGGCGCAGGGCTGGCTTTGGTATCTGCCCATTCTGGCGGCGCTGGGGCGCGAAGACACCCCACCCACGCCTGGTGAAATTCGCGTAGCCACGCGCATTTGGGACAAGCTGCCCGAATGGGCGGTCCACGCGCCCGAACCGCCCCCCGGTCATCACGCCGTGTCGGTGGATGACAGTCACCGCGCCCTGGAAAAACTACTGGCCACGCGCAACCGCGGCCCCCGGCCCGAACAGCGTGCCTATGCCGCTGCCCTCACCCCGGCCTTTGCCCCCACCGTCGATGGCGAACACACCCATGTGGTGCTGGCCGAGGCGGGGACAGGCACCGGTAAGACCCTTGGCTATCTGGCCCCGGCACTCAGCTGGGCGCAAAAAAACGGTGGCGCCGTCTGGGTATCGACTTTCACGCGGGCGCTGCAAAAACAAATTGATGCAGAGCTGACCGCCGCTTATCCGGACCCGGCCGAAAAAGCGCGCGCCATCGTCACCCGCAAGGGGCGGGAAAATTATCTGTGCCTGTTGAACCTTGAAGAAGCCAGCGAAACATCCGCTGTGCGCGGCAACGATGTCCAAAGCATCGCGCTTGGCCTTTTGCTGCGCTGGGCGGCGGCAACCAGCGACGGTGATTTTGGCGGCGCTGATTTTCCCGGTTGGCTGCCAGGGCTTTTGGGCTGGCACCGGGTATTTAATTACGCCGACCGCCGGGGCGAGTGCATCTATGCCGCCTGTCCGCATTTTGATAAATGCTTCATTGAAAAAAGTGTGCGTAAATCAGCGCGGGCCGATATCGTCATCGCCAATCATGCCCTGGTCATGCATCAGATGGCGCTGGCCGAAGGGGACGATACCGTGCCCCAGCGCCTGATTTTTGACGAGGGACATCACCTGTTTGACGCCGCTGACAGCGCCTTTGCAGCGGAGCTGACCGGTGTCAGCGCCGCCGATTTGCGCCGCTGGATCCTAGGGCCAGAGGGTGGTGGCCGCAAACGCGCGCGGGGGCTTAAAAAACGTGTCGAAGACCTGATGCCCGAAGATGAGCCGGCCAAAACGCTACTGGAAGATATTTTACAAGCCGCCCAATCACTGCCCGGTCAGCACTGGCGCCAGCGGCTAAGTGAAAACACCCCGCGCGGCGCCACCGAAATGTTTTTAGCGGTCTGCGCCCGTCAGGTGATGGCGCGTAACACAGACGCGAAAAGTTTTTATTCGCTGGAGGCGGAAGTACAACCCGCTCTCCCCGAACTGGCCACCGCCGCCCTTGGCCTGTCGCGCACCTTATCCGACCTTGCCCGGCCGATGCAGCAATTAGCCAAACGCCTGCAAGAACGCCTGATCGACGAGGCGGATGATCTGGATACACCCACCCGCGAAAGGCTGCGCTTTGTCTCGACCAGTCTTAATCGCCGGGCCAAGCATATCGTCGGCCCCTGGTTGCAAATGCTGCGTGACCTGTCAGCACCACCGGCCGCCAATAATAATGCGGATGTCGATTGGCTGGAAATTACTCGTATAGATGGGCGCGATGAAGACGTCGGCTTTTACCGCCGCAGCATCGATCCCGCGGCGCTGTTTGCAGCATCACTAAAGGGGCAAGCCAAAGGCGTGGTGGTCACATCGGCAACCCTGCGTGACCCCTCCCCTGAGGATGAGCAGGGTTGGCGCGCCGCACTTGATCGCACGGGGGTCACGCATATCGCGCCACCGCCGCGCTTGCCAGAACTCTTTCATACCCCCTCGCCCTTCGATTATGCCCGGCAAAGCCTGGTGATCATTATTACCGATGTCGACAAAGCCAATACCGATGAAACCGCAGCCGCCATGGCGGCCCTGATGACACGCGCCAAGGGCGGCGCCCTCGGTTTGTTTACGGCTGTGCAACGCTTGCGGCAAACCTGCGAAAAGCTACGGCCGCGGCTGGCGGAAACGGGCCTCCCGGTTTTGGCCCAGCACGTGGACCCCCTGGATACCGCCACCTTGATTGATATTTTCCGTGCCGAAGAAAACGCCTGCCTCTTGGGCACCGACGCCACGCGCGACGGCATCGATGTGCCGGGCCGCTCGCTGCGTCTGGTGATTTACGACCGTGTGCCCTGGCCGCGCCCCACCCTACTGCATAAGGCGCGCCGCCTACACTTTGGCCGTGCCTATGACGACCGCTTGACGCGCTTTAAACTAAAGCAGGCCTTTGGCCGGCTGATCCGCACCCAGGATGACCGGGGCGTTTTCGTGATGTTGGATGCGGCTTTGCCGTCGCGCCTGCTGACGGCCTTTCCACCACATACGGCTATTGAACGCCTGGGCTTAAAGGAAGCCCTGGCGCGATTAGAGGCTTTCTACGCCGACAGCGGTACGACCATCGGCTGATTTACTTGGTGGGGAACAATTCTGCGGCGGCACGCTCGCGTAGCGCATTGAAGTGGTTTTCCAACTGATGGAAAGAAAGATCAATGCCCTTGCCATTCAGATCGTCTTGCACTTTTTTGAGGAAGTCGGCCGTGCCAGGGTGTTCAAAATCGGCTTCGATCACGTGCTGGGCGTAGGCTGCCGCATCGGCCCCATCAAGCCCCAATTGGGCGGCTGCCCATTGGCCAAACAAATTGACCGCACGGGCATTCAATTTAAAAAGACGCTCTTCATCCAGCTTAAATTTATTTTCAAAAGCTTTCTCGCGGTCATCAAATAAGCTCATCGGGCACCTTGTGGGTTGGTTCATGGATCTGGCGCACAGGTATAAAACCAATTCTTTCATTGGCCAAGTTTTATCTATACCATCAGAAAAATCATATTTTTCTTGCCCTTAAGGAGCCGTTTTATGTCTTCGCGCAAGCCCCGTTCCCCCGCCGCCAGCACCCGCCCCAGCCGCGAGGATGCCGAGTCTGCCATCCACACCCTCATCCGTTTCCTGGGCGAAGACCCGGCCCGGGAGGGCCTGCGTGATACGCCACGCCGCGTCATCAAGGCTTTCGAGGAGTATACCGCCGGCTATGCCCAGGACCCGGCCGATATCCTTGCCAAAACTTTTGCCGAAACAGGTGGCTATGACGGACCTGTGATGGTGCGTGACATCACTTTTGAATCGCGCTGCGAACATCATCTGGCCCCGTTCATTGGCCGGGTGCATATCGCCTATCTGCCCAAGGGGAAAATCGTAGGACTTTCAAAGCTGGCGCGGCTGGTCGATGTCTATGCGCGCCGCCTGCAAACCCAGGAACGCATGACCGCTGAAATCGCTACCGCCCTGATGCATCACCTCAAGCCCCGCGGTGTCGCCATTCAGGTCGAAGCCGAACATTTTTGCATGAAACTGCGCGGCGTACACCGTGACGGCGCTGTCACCGTCACCCGGCATTTTACCGGCGTCTATCTGAAGGACGCCAGCCTGCGCCAATCCTTTGCACCCGAAAAGGCCTAAACGAACTTGTTTTAAGGCGTAAACTGCTCTTTCAGCATACGCTCATCAAGGTTCATTTCCGGGTCAAACAAGAGCGTCATGGCAGCGTCACGGTCCTGCCAAACGGCGACGCGCGTGATGTCGCGCACCTCGGTAAAGTCGGCCACGGCACTCACCGGGCGGTTTTGCGCTTCAAGCACCTCAATAGCCAAATGGCATTGCTGCGGCAAAAGCGCCCCCCGCCAGCGACGCGGGCGAAAGGCACTGATAGGTGTCAAGGCCAGCAAGTTGGCACTGAGTGGAATGATCGGCCCATGCGCCGAGAGGTTATAGGCGGTGGAACCCGCCGGTGTTGCCACAATCAAACCATCGCAAATAAGCTCAGGGAGGCGGGTGATGCCATCAATCGTCACGTGTAACTTCGCCGCCTGACGGGTTTCACGCAAAAGTGACACCTCATTCACGGCACGGGCCTGATGGGTGCGACCATCAAGGCTGGTGGCTTCCATTATTAAAGGGTTGAGACGCACCTCCTGCGCGCGCGCCAACCGCGCGGGCAAACTATCGGTATAATATTCATTGAGCAAAAAACCGACCGAGCCGCGATTCATGCCGAATACCGGTTTTTTATCGGCGAGGCTGTCATGAAGTGCCCGCAGCATCGAACCATCGCCGCCCAAAGCCACAATAATATCGGCGTTTGCACGCGGCACATCGCCATAAAGTCGCACCAATTCAGTGCGCGCGGCTTGGGCCTGGGCGGTGTCGGCCGCAAAGAAGTGAAGCTTATTCTGCATCCACTAACCTTTAACCTCTGCCAGAGACCGGCGAATGGCATCGGGTTGAAAAAAGGCTTGTTGTCGTTCGATGGCAAAGGCATGATTCATCGGCCCACAGCCAGAACCATAGCCCGGCGCGTGTAAAATCGCCTGATTGAGGAAATCCAGTGATCTTTCTACGGCAGTAAACAAGGGCATCCCTTGCGCCATGGACACCGCCATGGCAGAGGCCAGCGTACAGCCGGCTCCCGCCGTATGGCGAGTGTCGACTTGCTGGCGCTCGTAAATACGCTCTTCGTCTTCACTGATGACCAGATAAAGCTCCGTCCCTGACAAAGCCTGGCCACATTTTAAGACGACGTTTTCAGCGCCCAAAGTTCGCAGCATGACGGCCGCGTGGCGCATGGCATCGATATCACGCAGGGTCATGCCGGTCAGATATTCTGCTTCGCGCAAATTAGGCGTCAGCACATCGGCCCGCACCAACAAGCGACGCTTGATGGTGGCCAGCGTCATTTCATCGACCATCAGCTGACCGGCTCTGCTCACCAGCGACGGGTCGACGATGACCGGCAAGGGCCGCGGGGCGCTTTTATCCAGCACATTGGCAATCGCCTCCACCGCCATAGCGTTATTAAGGATGCCGGTCTTGATCGCATCGGTGCCGATATCGTGCAGGATGGCTTTCATTTGACTGGCGACCAGCAAGGGGTCCACCATCTGAAACTCATCGATCCCCAGACTATTTTGCGCGGTAATGCCGGTGATGGCGGTGGTGGCATAGCCACCCAGCGCCAGGATGGTTTTAAGATCGGCCTGAATACCGCTGCCGCCGCTTGAATCAGATTCTGCAATTGTCAGGACGCGTCCGGCCACCGGTTTCACCTTTTGCTATGAATGCCCGACCCCATGTTGCGCGAGGGCTCAGGCGCGGTCAAGCCCATCGACCAACTTGCATAAATCATCAACCACAGCGGCCACCAACATGGCGTCATCGCCCTCGGCCATCACGCGTATCAACGGTTCGGTGCCCGATTTACGCACCAAAATACGCCCGCTGCTGCCCAGGCGTTCTTCACTATGGCGAATGGCGTCTTGCAATTCGGACCGGCTGGCGGTGGCAGGGTTTTTATAACGCACGTTCTGCAATATCTGCGGCACGGGTGCGAAGATACGGCAAATGGAACTGACCGGCACCCGTAGGCCTTCGGCGGATTTCAGTGTGTCTTGGCTGTGGCCCTGCTGCGCCGTCACGATAACCGCTAAAACCTGCAGCGCCGCGATCAGTCCGTCGCCCGTGGTGGCGTAATCACCCAGAACTAAATGTCCTGATTGCTCGCCGCCGACGTTATAGCCATGGGCGCGCATATGTTCGACCACGTGTTTGTCACCCACCGCCACCCGCGCCAAATGCAAACCGAGGCTTTCGGCAAAACGCTCTAACCCCAAATTGGACATGACGGTGGCCACCAGACCGCGGCCTTTCAATTGACCGCTTTCGGCATAGGCACGCAAGATCAGACCCATCAATTGATCGCCATCAATCATCTCGGCTTTTTCGTCACACATGATCAGGCGATCGGCATCGCCATCAAGGGCAATACCCAAGTGACAGCCGTGCCGCGCCACGGTTTCTTGCAAGGCGGCGATATCTGTAGCACCACAACCCTTGTTGATGTTTACCCCGTTGGGTTCAACACCAATGGCGACGACGTCGGCGCCCAATTCGGTGAAGATCTTGGGGGCGACTTTATAGGCAGCCCCATGGGCGCAATCGACCGCGATCTTAAGGCCATCTAGGCGCAGGCCCTTGGGGAAAGTATTTTTGACGTATTCAATATACCGACCACTGGCGTCATCGAGACGGCTGGCGCGGCCCAGTTTTTCCGCCACCGTCAAATGCGCCTCGAAGCTTTCAGTGACCCGATGTTCAATCTCGCGCTCGATCTCTTCAGAAAGCTTGTAGCCATCAGCGCCAAACAATTTAATGCCGTTGTCGGCAAAGGGGTTGTGCGAGGCTGAAATCATCACGCCCAAATCGGCCCGTAACGACCGCGTCAGCATGGCAATCGCTGGCGTGGGCAAGGGCCCAACCAGCACCACATCCCACCCCATGCCGATAAAGCCGGCTGTCAGGGCAGGTTCCAGCAGATAGCCAGATAAGCGCGTGTCCTTGCCGATAACCACTTTCGGGTGGTGCGATGTCGTGGGGCGGGCAGCCACCGCCGTCGCCATAGCAATTTTAAGCGCCATATCGGCGGTCATGGCGCCCCTATTGGCAAGACCACGGATACCATCAGTGCCAAAAAGCTTTTGCGTCATGTCTCTGCTCTCTCCCTGACGGGTTTAATTTGGTTCAGACTACGCGACACGCTGCATCGGCGCGAGTAAAAAGAGGTTACACCCTGTAACAAAAATCAGCCCTTCTTACGCGGGGGCGGCCAGGCGATACCCAGCCGGTGACCCGCTGCCACCACCGCCGATGGTTCAACCAGGGCGTTGAAAGGCACAGTGCTTGACGCCAGCGCCCTGCCGTCATCATAGCGGACGATCTGCCAGACTTCCTGGCGACTGAAATTAAAGATCTCGGTCAGGCGGGCGCCGCTTGGTGTATCGCGGCGGCGGCGCGCGATGCGTTGATCATCCAGACTGTGCCAGCGCACATTATTGTCCTCTGCCGCGGCGGCCGGTAAAGCCACGGGTGACAGCAGGTGTTCGTGTGCTTGCATTTCCGCATCGAGGAGGAGCGCCGTACAGGCCGCGTGACCAGCCCGCGCCGCATACATCAGCGGCGTACAGCCGTCGGTGCTGCTGCGGGCATCCAGCGGAAAGCCACCCGCATTCATCAGAAAAGCCGCCACATCAACCTGCCCGTGCTGGGCGGCAATATGCAACAGATGATCGTTGTCTTCATTGCGGCTCGCCCGTAATAAAGGATAATGCTGCAGCCAGTCGCTCAGGACGCGCACCCGGCCCAGGGCTGCTGCCACAAACAGCTGATTGGGAAAGTTATGATCAAGCGCTTGCTGCGGCGACGCCCCCAGCTTGACCAAGGCCGCCACCGTTTCGTCATCGGCCATCAACAGGGACAGAGATAAAGGCGGCGGATTTTTGAAAACACGCTTCAGCCAATAATCACCGGGTTGTTGACGGTGACGCTGAAAACGACCCGGCACGGACTTGGCAAGGATATCGACCCCGTGACGCGCAACAAGCGCCCGAATGGCATCGCTGTCGTGGCGCAAAATCGCCTGGCGGAGGGCGCGCTGGACAAACATCACGTGGTCCTTTTAAGAATGGCCGCTGCCGGGGCGGTACGTTGCATCTGGCCGCGCGCGGGCTGCAGTTTTTCGAAGGCTTCAAGCGCATCTGCGCTCGGCGCATGAACATCAAAAGTCGTCGTCTCAGCGCTTTCCTGATCTGTTTCAACATTGCGGTAAATGCGAGTACGCTCGCCGGTAGCAAAATTGAAAATGGCGGTGACGCGATAGCCGATTTCCGGCAGATGCTGCACCTGAGCGATGCGATTATCATCAAGCTTGGTCCATTTTTCATCACCCTCTTCGCGGATGACCAGCTTTTGCGCCTGACGCTTATGCTGAAGATTGGCCTTTTCCTGATAGGGGCGCAAGACCGCAATGGCCTGTTCGTTGGCATAGAGCTCAGCAAGCTGCAGTGGCGTGCGACTCCGGTTATCCAGGGCTTCAACATCCAGCCCTTCTTGCAATAACCAATGCAACGCCGGCACGTTGTTCGATTTCGCCGCTACATGCAAAAGACTCGTGCCAAAAACACTCCGTGCCAATAAAAGTTCGCGGTTGTCCTGCGCCCAGGCTTTCACCAATACCAGATGATCATGATGTAGCGCATCAAACAACATATTGGGACCGTGATGACCGGCTTCGCTGACACGCGCACCCCGCGCGACCAGCTGCGCCGCCATATCAATATGATTGTCCCCGATCGCTATGCTCAACGGCCGCACGTGATTATCTAATGGCTCATTGATCAATTCTGGATACCGCTCAAGAATCCGGTCAACTTTGTCACGATCATTGGCAGCAATGGCCTTGGCAAGCTTTGATTTTGTAAACATCATGCCCCCTTGACGATGCGGCGATGATAGGAGGCCGGCAAGTTACCACCCAAGCGCTGCAGTTCGTTTTCCGCCGTCACGAGGGCAGACGCCCCCGCCAATGCCGATAAACTATGATGTACCGGTGTTTCAATACCCGTCTGCAAATT
>JAIXUW010000181.1 GCA_027483355.1 Alphaproteobacteria bacterium | reverse complement strand
CTTTGCCCCCTGCCCCATTTTGATGGCCTATCCCTGCCTTCTTTCGCCACGGCGCAATCGGCCGGGGTAGATCTTGAGGCGGCTGTCACTGAGGCTTTGGTGTTACAGCCCGGCGCGCGCCAATTGGTCCCGACCGGTCTTACCATGGCTTTACCGCCAGGATATGAAGCGCAAATTCGTCCACGTTCGGGCCTAGCCTAGAAAAATGGTGTGACGGTTCTGAACAGTCCCGGCACCATCGACGCCGATTATCGCGGCGAGATAAAGGTTCTGCTGATCAACCATGGGACGGAGGCTTTCACCATCGAGCGCGGGATGCGTATCGCGCAAATGGTGGTGGCCCCCTACACGCAACCCGCGTGGAGCGTGGTCGAAAGCCTTGATGATACGGCGCGGGGTGCGGGCGGCTTTGGTTCGACCGGGGTCAAGAAAAGTGCCTAAAAAGCCAGTTGTTAAAAAGAAAGCCGAGCCGGTGCGCTGCCATTGGGTGGGACACGGCAAAGATTTCTACGATAAGTACCATGACGAAGAATGGGGCGTGCCGGTCCACGATGACCGCACCCATTTCGAATTTCTTATTCTGGAGGGAGCGCAAGCGGGCCTCAGCTGGGAAACCATCCTTAAAAAGCGCGATGCCTACCGCCAGGTCTTTCATAATTTTGACGCGGTCAAAGTGTCCAAGATGACGGATGCGCAGCTGGATAAACTGATCAATGGCGAGAGCGGGATCGTGCGCAACCGACTGAAGATATACGCCGCCCGCAAAAACGCCCGCGCCTTTTTGGCTATTCAAAAAGAATTCGGCTCCTTCGATAGATACGTCTGGTCGTTCGTGGGCGGCAAGCCGATTGTCAATCACTGGCAGGACCGTTTTGAAATACCCGTCACCACGGCGGAAAGCGACGCACTGTCAAAAGATTTGAAAAAGCGTGGCATGACCTTTGTCGGCTCGACCATTATCTATGCCCATATGCAGGCGACCGGGCTGGTCAATGATCATCTGGTCAGCTGCTTTCGCCATAAACCCTGCGCCCGGATGAAGTGACATGAAAATTTACGATCATATTTGGCAGACGATTGGCAATACGCCTTTGGTGCGTATCCCCAAACTGTCCGCCGAATACGGCGTGGTAGCCGATATCCTGTTGAAGCTGGAGTTTTTCAATCCGCTTGCGAGCGTTAAGGACAGACTGGCCATCTCGTTGATTGAAAGTGCGGAAGCAGACGGGCGCATAAAACCGGATACGGTGATCATCGAGCCGACGTCGGGGAATACTGGCATCGGCCTTGCCTTTATCTGTGCGGCCAAAGGCTATCGGCTGATTTTAACCATGCCGGAAAGTATGTCGGTGGAGCGGCGTAAAATGCTGCGACTGTTCGGGGCCGAGATTGTGCTGACACCCGCTGATAAAGGCATGACCGGGGCGGTCAACCGCGCCGAAGAACTGGTGCGCGACACACCCAACAGTTTTATGCCCCAGCAATTCGCCAACCCCGCCAACCCCGCCATTCATCGCAAGACCACGGCCGAGGAAATCTGGCGCGATACCGATGGCCAGGTCGATATGCTGATTGCCGGATCGGGCACAGGCGGCACCATAACCGGCATCACCGAAGTAATCAAACAACGCAAGCCAGGTTTTAAGGCCGTTGCCGTTGAGCCGAGCGAAAGCCCGGTTATTTCGGGCGGTGCGCCTGGCAGCCATAAAATTCAGGGTATTGGCCCCGGTTTTATCCCGGCCATTCTGCGCACCGAGCTGATCGACGAGGTTTATCAAGTCAGCAGTGAAGACGCGATTGCCATGTGCCGCAAGACAGCACGGGTCGAGGGCATTCCCGTCGGCATTTCATCGGGCGGCGCCATTCACGCGGCCCTTGATATCGGCCGCCGGCCCGAGATGGCGGGCAAAATGATTGTGACGATCGTGCCATCGATGGCGGAGCGTTACCTGTCTCTCCCCGCCTTTAAAGATCTGGAATAAGCCGGACAGAGTAAAGCCCCCGCAGGCGTCCAGACCGACGGGGGCTTTCTCAGGGAAACAATTGTTGTTGTCGTTTTAGGCAGAAGGGCCAGAACGTTCACGCACCGGTGCTGGTGTTACATCCTGATTGGCGGCTGCGCGCGGTGCTTTACCACCAAAGCCGGTCATCTTTTTAGTGCCCAGAGATGAGACACCGGTGTCGGCGACATTCGCGCGGGCTTCCGCCTTGTCTTCGGCTTCTTCCTTGGCGGCCCAGACGGTCAGGCCACGGTAGATGGAGGCCAGATCTTGCCCGAACGATTTAAAGGCACGGCCAACAACCCCAGTCAGTTCAACTACGCGGCCAAAGTTTTCTTTCAGTTTGTCGGCATAGGGCTTTTCCTTGTCGCCGAAGGCTGAAACGGCTGCCACGCCCGCAGCACCAAGGCCCGTCAGAACAACGAGGCTTGCCAGCGGAAGGTTAAAAAAGGCGAAGTTTGCCACAGCCAGCGTCACGCCAACGATGGGCCAAGCATAAAAACTATCCATTTTGGTGGGGGTGGTAGGTTCGGTCATCTGTCTGTGCTTCCTTTTTCTGTCTTTTCGATGTCTTTGCATCGTAACCCCACGTTAGCTGACAATAACCAATATGTCAATTTTTTAAACGCTGTTTACATTATATTATCTATATTAATCAACAAGATAGAAGAATACATAATCAAAATCATCTACGGCGAATCGCCATAAAAACCTTGTCCCGCTGCGCAGAACATTTTACAAACAATGGATGCAAAACAGCCAAACCGCCGATCGCGACGAGACCGTCCCTGCCGCCGATACGCCAGCGGTGGACGCCGCCCATCTGACGCCAATGATGGCGCAGTATCTGGAGGTCAAACGGCAATACCCGGATTGCCTACTGTTCTATCGCATGGGCGATTTCTTTGAATTGTTTTTCGAGGACGCCATCAATGCAGCCGCCGCCCTTGATATCACGTTGACCAAACGGGCCAGCAAAGGCGAAGACGTGCCGATGTGCGGCGTGCCCTGGCACAGCCACGAGGCCTATCTGGCCCGGCTGATCAAGCAAGGCTATAAGGTGGCGCTTTGTGAACAGGTGGAAACGCCTGCTGAAGCCAAAGCGCGCGACGGTTACAAGGCGCTTGTCCGTCGTGATGTGGTGCGGGTGGTCACGCAAGGGACCCTGACTGAAGACACCCTGCTGGAAAAGAACAGCAACAATTACCTCTCTGCTCTCGTCGAGATTGGCGGCAGTATGGGCTTTGCCTGGCTGGACTTGTCGACCGGTGATTTCACCCTGCAGCCGGTGCCGGTCAAAGATCTGGCAGCGACGCTGGCACGGGTGGCGCCGGGTGAGATCCTGATCAGCGAGCGTCTGACGCAAAACGACAGCCTGTTTGAAACGCTTGCTGAATGGAAAGCGCAACTGACCGTGCAGCCGCACAGCCGCTTTGACAGCGAAAATGCCCGCAAACGGCTGGAGGCGTTGTTTGGTGTTGCCACCTTGGATAGCTTCGGTGGTTTTAGCCGCGCCGAGATTACCGCGGCCGGCGCGCTGATAGACTATGTTGAACTTACCCAAAAAGGGCGCTTTCCCCGCCTCTCCGCCCCCCGCCAATTGGCGCTGGGCACGGTGATGGAGATTGATGCAGCGACGCGCCGCAACCTTGAACTGACCCAGACGATGACCGGCGAGCGTAATGGCAGTTTACTGGCCACCATTGACATGACGATGACGGGGGCGGGTGCCCGGTTACTGGCCCGGCAGATTGCGCTCCCCTTGACCGAACCCGCTGCCATCAATGCGCGGCTGGATGCGGTGGCGTTTTTTGTCGCGGCGCCCGCTCTCCGCGAGCATTGCCGACGGCAATTGCGGCAATGTGCCGATATCGAACGCGGCCTTGCACGGATCAGCCTTGGCCGTGGTGGCCCGCGTGATCTGGCGGCCATCCGTGATACCTTGGCGCAAGCGATTGAATTGTCGAAAGCGATGGCAGGTGCAGATGCTTTGCCGGTTTTACTATCAAACGCTGCTGCTTCCTTCCGCCAATGGGGCAGCCATCACCCGCTGATCGATCAGTTGCAACGCGCCCTTGCCCAAGACCTGCCGATGCTGGCGCGGGATGGTGGGTTTATCGCGCATGGCTTTTCGCCGCAACTGGATGAATTAAAGGCGCTGCGCGACAACAGCCGCCAGCATATGGCGCAGTTGCAGGCGGCCTATGTGCGTGAAAGCGGCGTTGGCACGTTGAAAATCAAGCATAACAATGTGATCGGCTATTTCATCGAATGTTCGACCACTCATGCCGATAAGTTACTGGGTAATACCTTGTTCATTCATCGTCAGACACTGGCGACGGCTGCGCGTTTTACCACGGTGGAGTTGACGGAGTTAGAGCGCAAAATATCGGAAGCCGCCGACCGGGCGCTGGCCCTTGAACTGGAAATCTTCGAGATGCTGTCAGGCGAAGTCTTGCAAGCGGGCGAGACGATTGCGGCCACCGCAGCGGCATTGGCACAAACGGATGTGGCGGCAGCACTAGCGGAATTGGCGGTCAGCCAAAATTATTGCCGCCCTGTTATTGACGACAGCCTTGCCTTTGACATCAAAGGTGGACGCCATCCGGTGGTAGAAGCGGCCCTCAAACGCAGCAACCAGCCTTTTATTGCCAATAACTGCGTGCTTGCGGATACGGCACGTCTGTGGCTGCTGACCGGTCCCAACATGGCGGGTAAATCAACCTTTCTGAGGCAAAACGCCATTATCGCGCTGATGGCGCAAATGGGGTCTTTCGTGCCCGCCACCGCCGCCCATATCGGCGTGGTCGACCGCCTGTTCAGCCGCGTGGGGGCAGCCGATGATTTGGCGCGCGGACGTTCGACCTTTATGGTTGAAATGGTCGAAACCGCGACCATTTTGCATCAGGCAACCGCCCGCTCGCTGGTCATTCTGGATGAGATTGGGCGTGGTACCGCCACTTTTGACGGCTTGTCGCTGGCCTGGGCGACGCTGGAATATCTGCATGAGCAAACGGCGTGCCGTGGTTTGTTCGCCACACATTATCATGAGCTGACGGCGCTGGCCGAAAGCCTGCAGCATCTGTCGTGCCACAGCATGAAAGTGCGCGAATGGAAAGATAACGTTGTCTTTTTGCACGAAGTCGGCCCGGGTACGGCGGATCGTTCCTATGGCATTCATGTTGCCAAGATTGCGGGCTTGCCGCCCGCGGTGATTGCGCGTGCTGAGTCTGTTTTATCAGCCCTTGAAAAAGGCAAAGCCGGCCACGCCAAGCCAGCCGACATCGCCCGTGATCTACCCTTGTTCAGCCAGGTGCAAGCGGCCACCACCGCCCCCGCCCCGCCACATCCCGCAATCGCAGCTTTGGCGGCCGTCAACCCCGACGCCCTCACCCCGCGCGAGGCGCTGGATGTGCTGTATGCTTTGAAAGAGAAGCTGAAGTAATCAACCGAATTTTGGTGGTTTTGGCGTCGCCTGGGGAATGTCGGTGACATTGGCATTGGCAGCGGTGGCCGGCAGATAGGGTGCCAGCTCTTTTTCCAAAGCGGTGTAATAAAGCTTGATGGCGCGGATGTCGGTATCTTGAACATGGGCCCATTTGGCTTTGCCCTCGGCGCGTTCGCTCTCGATTTTCTCGAGTTCACGGCGGGATTTGGCGAGAGTGTTCCACTCGACATTGATATTGGTATCAAGGGCACGGCGCGCGATATAGGTCATCATCTGACCGCGTTCATCGGCGTTAAGAGTTTGCGGCGCGTTATCAAAGACGATACGGCCAGCATATTTGCCAAAGCGCTTGAGATGCGGATCGGCGGCGATAGCATCGGCGAATTCGGTGGCAAAGCCGCGCGCCATTACTGCCTTCTTGGGCCAGTCGGCCGCGTGGAAATCCTGTATCCATTTATCCAGCTTGGGCTGCACGGCGGCGGCCACGGGCTGGCGGAAAAGCTCTTCGAGCATCGGCGGGCGGCCATGCTGATTGAAATCGCGGCGCGGACGATGGACAAGCGCCAATGCTTCGGCCATTTTGCGGCGGAAATCGGCATCACCCGCCACTTCGGCCGCGCGCGCCGCTGCCAGCGTTGCGTCATAGCCGGGTACCGCGTGTTTGCACAAATCAATCGGGTTGATGGCGGGCTGTTCGTCGACCCAGACCATTTTGAAAGGCAGGTTGCCATTCTGGCCGCGCTCAAAATTCCGGCGGAGAAGCTTGGTCAATTCGGCAACCGGCAAATCACGATAGGCCGCAAAATCATGCGAGAGATCAAAAATCACCCGGCGGTTGCCGTCCACGCTACCCGCCACATCAGTCGCCGCCATGGTGGTGCGCCCGCCGTAATGAATATCCGTATAGGTAAAGACAGGGGTAGAGGCCATATAGGCGCTGGCCTTGGCACCCGACGTCATGTTCTCCAGCGCATGAGTCCATAAATCCGGCGCACCCTGCATGATCAGACGGGCAACGCCGATGGTAGCGCGGAGGTCGTTCATGGCGTCATGCGCCTCGTCGGCGGCGAGCGGTACGCCGTTTTGCTGGGCGACATTGAGGAGTGTCAGACTGGGCTTGCCGTATTCATTGAGGATATCGAGTTTCAACAGGCTGGGGTAATAGAGCGCCACCTGTTTGACCAAGGGGAAGATATCGAGGCAACGATTACGGCCGTTATTGTGGGGGCTCAAGGCTGCAAGCACATTTTGCGGCAAGAGGTTTTGCGCCAGATTACGCTCGAAGGCCGGGTCATCGAACTGGCGCGAGTTATAGCCCAGAAAGGTCACCGGCCAGTGCTGGCTGTTAACCCAGGCGGCCAGATCGCGCATCATGCTGTAATGGCTGAGCTTGCCATTCTTGAGGTCGTCCGGGGTAAAGCCGGTGATCAGCATGGCGCCCGGCGATGGAATCACCCATGGCAGGCGGCGGCATTCGGCTTTTTTGCTGGAAAGCATATTGAGGTCATCATCCGCCAGCGCCATGGCCACCTGCAAAAGCTGGGTGAAATCGACGTCCAAACCTGTCGCTTCGGTGTCATAGACAATGTACACTGGCGGCGGCTTCCTTACGGTTGCGGCGTTACGGATAATATGAAGACAGAACTTGTATAGCACTGATCTTGCGTCCAGGCGATCAAAAACGACAGACTGTTCAATAAAACAGATGAAAAAAAGACAATTAGAACAAGGCGAAAACGCAGAAATCAGCTTAAGTTTCAGCCATAACCTATCTGAAAAACTTGATGCTTTTATCCGTTCTGGCGCTGCAAAAGAACCGGTATTGGCCAAGGGGTGCCTCATTATGGCCCTGGGCGGCTATGGGCGGCGGCGCCTTGCCCCCTCTTCCGACATTGATTTGCTCGTCTATAGCGAATCTCCTTTTTCGCGGGGTCAGTTGGCGGCAATTGCGCGCATGAGC
Source organism: Alphaproteobacteria bacterium (assembly GCA_027483355.1). Classification (GTDB taxonomy): domain Bacteria; phylum Pseudomonadota; class Alphaproteobacteria; order Micavibrionales; family UBA2020; genus JAEXMB01. The sequence continues at coordinate 2,403 of JAIXUW010000181.1, read as the reverse complement.
GCCTGGTCTTGGCCGGATGGCCGCCGCCTGTCTTTGCTGACCCATGATGCCGATAGCCTTGCCGCACAGATCAGCACCGAGGTGACTTTCCTGACCAGCCTGATGGATCGACGGGTCATTTTAGGGCCAGCGGCGCTGGGCCGGCAGTTGGACCGCGTCATCAAGGCCGAACTGACCAAACGCGGCCCGGTCGCGCTGATTGACGCCAAACTGGCCGAGCAAGACACCCGCCACCACGCCCAAGGGGATAACCGTTTTTTTCTGCAGCCCGACGTAAAGGAAGGCAAAGGTGGCTTGCGCGACCTGCATACGCTGCGCTGGATTGGGCAGTTTTTGTTAGATGATGGCGCCACCGCCGCCCTGATCAAGGCGGGTATTCTTAAACCCGCAGAGGCCAAAAAGCTTGACGCGGCCGAAGCATTTTTTAACCAGGTCCGCTTGCACCTGCACCGGCTTGCCGGGCGCGCGCAAGACCGGCTGTCGTTTGAATGGCAAGCAAGCGTCGCCAGCGCCATGGGGTATAAGGACGCTGACCCCACAGTACGGGCCGAAAGATTCATGCGCGACTATTTCCGCATGACGCAGGATACCGGCCACCTGACCCGAATATTATGCACAGCCCTTGAAGATCGCGCCCTGGCCGGTGGTGGCGTGACATCGGGCCGACGCACGCCGGCGGTGCGCGAAAACCTTGATGGCTTCGCGCTGCATGGCAACCGGTTAGATCTGCCAGACGACGCTGCCCTTAAAAAGCACCCGGCGGAAATTCTGCGGCTTTTTCGGGTGGCGCAAATGCACGCGGTGGACATCCACCCCGATAGTTTTCGACGGCTGCGGATTTTACTGCCACGGCTGACGCCGCTGTTGCGCACAAGTGACACGGCCCATCTTATTTTTTGGGATATTTTATGCGACGGCAGGCGCAACGCGCAGACGCTGCGCCGCATGAACGAGTCCGGCGTTTTAACCGCGCTTTTCGAAGATTTCGCCAATATCCATGCGCATATGCAATACGATATGTACCATACCTTCACCACCGACGAACACACGATCCACGCCTGTGCCCTGCTTCATGATATCAGCACCGGCAAGCTTGTTGATAAAGCGCCACTCGCGACAGCGCTGTTCCCGACGCTGGCCATGCCGCGCCTGTTATTCCTGGCAATGTTCTTGCACGATATGGCCAAGGGGAGCGGCCACGATCATGCAAAGGCTGGGGCGCAGATTGCCCGTAAACTGGTACCCCGCTTTGGCCTGGCTGATGGTGAGGCGGATATGCTCGCCTGGCTGGTCGAAAACCATTTATTGATGACAGCCACTGCCTTCAAACGCGACATGGCGGATGATAAAACCATTGATGATTTTGTGGCGATCGTGCAATCACCCGAACGCCTTAAAATGCTGGAGATAATGACCGTTGCCGATATTATGGCGGTGGGCGCCGAGGTCTGGAACAACTGGAAGGGCGAATTGCTGCGCCAGCTTTATCAGCGCAGTTATGCCCGTTTGACTGGCAGCGAAGCTAAAAGCTTTGTCACTGATCAGGATGTAGGCCTATGGTTTGATCGCCAAAAACCTTTGCCGCAGATCAGCATCCAACGTGATGCGGCGGGCGATTTCACGCGTGTGATGATTGCAGGTCACGATACGCCGGGGCTTTTTGCCCTCTTGGCGGGGGCGATTGCCGCCGCCGGTGCCACGATTGTGCAGGCGCGTATTGATACCCTGCCGGATGGGGTGGCGTTAGATACTTTTGACGTACAGGATGTACGCGGACAATCCTATGAGAATGAAAAATTCCTGCACAAAACACTGCGGACGGCACTGGAAGGCAAACTGGATATCGCGGCCGACCTTGTGGCACGGCGCCAGCAACGCCGTCTGCGTCCTGCCCGCGCCACCACGCAAGTGATCATCGACAATACTGCCAGTCATCAGCACACCCTGGTCGAAGTGCAAGCGCCCGACCGGCCGGGTCTGCTTTACGACATCACCCAAAGCTTGAGCGCCGAGGGACTGAATATTCATGCGGCGAAAGTGGCAACCTTTGGCCGGCAGGCGGCGGATGTTTTCTACGTCAAGGACGCCTTTGGCCTGAAAATCCTGCATCCTGATCGGCTTGCCAGCCTTGAAAAAGCGCTTATGATAACGCTTGCGCAAGAGCAGCCCTCCGATTTATAATCATTTTGAGCATAAATAGAGAGAACCTTCGCCGCCTACCTTGGAGTAACCGCCTGTGACTGCTGATGCCGCCAAAAAAGCCGCCCCTGCCCTCTGGACCCCTGCCAGCTGGCGCGGTTTTACCGCCAAGCAAATGCCCGTCTATGAAGACGCAGAGGCCCTGACTGCGGTCGAGCAGACTTTAAAGAACTATCCGCCCCTGGTTTTTGCCGGCGAAGCGCG
>JAIXUW010000336.1 GCA_027483355.1 Alphaproteobacteria bacterium | reverse complement strand
TTCTGGTGGCGCTCACCAACGACACCCTCTATGACGGCGGCGACGAGACCTTCCAGGTCGAGCTGCTCTCGGCGGTTGACGCCGGTGGCAATACGGTCGGCCTTACCGCCACCACCCAGACCGTCACCATCACCGACAACGAAGCCGCCCCTTCTCTCAGTCTTGGCAACATCAGCCAGACCGAAGGCGGCATGTTCACCTTCACCGTCACCGCCTCCCATGCCTCCGACAGCCCCATTACGGGGAGTTGGTCGGTCCTCGCTGGCACGGCGAACCTGGCAGACTTTGGTGGCACCTTCCCGTCCGGGACGTTTACGATCCCGGCAGGCGCAACGACGGCCACGATCACGCTGAGCAGCGATGACGACAGCGTGCTGGAGCCGAGTGACACTTTTACTTTGCAGCTGAATGGTATTACCGGTGCCCAGGCAGGGCCTGTCCAGGCGGTCGGCACCATTACCAATAACGACTTCGGGGTCAGCATCAGCACCCCCACCGTCACCATCGGTGAAGGCATCGGCACGCATAACGTGACCTTTACATTGTCGGCGGCGCATCCTGAAAATATCACGCTGACCTACAGAACAATCAACGGTACCGCCATGGGCGGGGAGGACTTTACCGGTATTAGCACCCAAACTGTGCTGATCACCGCTGGACAGACATCGGTTAGCGTGCCGATTACCATCACCGATGATGCGCTTTTCGATGGTAGCGACGAAACCTTCCAGGTGGAACTGGTTGACGCCATCACCGCTGGCGGGGCGAGCATTGCGCTGGGTACCACGCTGCAAACGATTACACTGACCGATAACGACACCGCTCCCAGCTTGACGATGGGCGCGGTCAGTCGGAGCGAAGGTGACACCTTTACCTTCACGATCACAGCCAGCCACGCCTCGGATAGCCCCATTACTGGTAACTGGCGGGTACAGGCAGGCTCGGCCGACGCCACCGACTTTGGCGGCAGCCTACCTTCGGGCACCTTTACCATCCCGGCGGGCAGCACGACGACCAGTATCACTTTTGCCTCGGTCGATGACATCACCATCGAGGGGGCGGAGAGCTTTACACTGATCCTCGACACCCTGGTCAATGCCCAGCCCGGCCCGGTTAGCGCCGTCGGCACCATCACTAATAACGATTTCGCAGTCGGCTTTTCGGAAGCAACCGACAGCATCAGCGAAAGCGGCGGCACCCATACGGCGCGCATCGACCTTAACAGCGCTTATGCCAACGATATCGTCATCACTTATCGTACCGTGGCAGCAAGCGCTACCGGTACCGACTTTACCGCGATCGCTACGGCCACGGTCACCATTGCGGCGGGTACCACCTATGCCGATATTCCTATAACCATCAACGATGACAGCCTGGCCGAAGGGGTGGAAAACTTCCATATCGACATTCTGAGCGCGGTCGATAGCGTCACCAGCGCCGCCATTCCGGTGACCACCAGCCGCCAGACGGTCAGCATCCTTGATAACGAGGCTGTACCCGTGCTGACCGTGGCCGACGTGACCGTGGTCGAGGGCAACCAGATGGTCTATACCCTCAACCTCAGCACGGCACCTTCGGTGGCGGTGACGGGTAACTGGCAAATTCAACTGGGCACCGCTTCGGCCGCTGACTTTGGCGGTACCGTGCCCTCGGGTACTTTCTTTATTGGCGCGGGCTCTACCTCGACCACGATTACCATCAGCACCTTTAACGACGCGCTGCCGGAAAACCTGCTGGAGACCTTGAGTCTGCGTCTTTACGACGTGACCGGCACCACTCAGGGCGTGGTGATTGCCAATGGCAATATCCAGGATGATGACGTGGCCGTCACCATCACTTCGTCGGGCCAAGTCGTTGCTGAGGATGTTGGCAGTGCCCCCGTTACCTTCAGCCTGACCCGCGCCGCCAGCAGCGATATCACTATCACTTATCGAACCGTCACAGGCACTGCCAGTGTTGCCGACTATACCCACATCGGCACGGCCAGCGTGGTCATCCCCGCCGGATCAACCAGCGTCACGGTCAACCTGGCTGTCACCGACGATCTTTTATACGAGGGGGCTTCGGAAGCCTTCACCGTCGAAATCGTCTCGGCCCTTGATGCAGCCTCCGCGTCGGTACCGCTGGGTGCCACCACGTCGCATACCATCACCATCACCGATAATGACGTGCAACCCACCCTGACCCTCACCCCTGCTGGCGTCACCGAGGGCGGCAACGCCATTTTTATCGTCAGCACCAATTTCGTCAGCTCACAGCCCATCAGCGGCACCTGGGCCGTATCGGCGGGCACAGCCGGTGCTACCGACTTTGGTGGCGTCCTGCCAGTGGGCAGCTTTACCATCAATCCGGGTGACCTGACGACCACCATCACTGTAGCGACCGCCGACGATATCGCGCAGGAAGGGAACGAAACCTTTACGCTGACGCTCGATAACATCAACGGTGCGCAGTCCGGACCCATTCAGGCCATCGGCACCATCAACGACAATGAGCTGGCGATCAGTGTTAATCTGGCATCCAGCACTATCAACGAGAATGCGGGCACGGCGACAGTCACCATCAACTTGTCACAGGCTCACAGCAACAACGTCATTGTCGGCTATCGCACAGTTGTCGGCACCGCCGACGCCAGTGATTTCGTCGCCCAGCCGACGGCGATCGTTACCATACTTGCCGGTCAAACTTCAGCTACGATCACCGTCAACATCAATGACGACACTCTGTTTGATAATGGCAACGAAACGTTTCAGATCCAACTGCTCTCGGCCGAAGATACAGCCAGCCAAGCCGTCAGTATTGGCTCGGCGGTTCATACCGTCACCATTGTGGATAACGAAATAGCCCCTGTTTTGAGTATGAGCCCCGTCTCACAAACGGAAGGTGGCACGTTTACTTTCACCATCACGGCCTCCTCAGTCTCGGATAGCCCCATTACCGGTAACTGGGCCGTGGCCGCCGGTACCGCCTCGGCTGCCGACTTTGGCGGTAGCCTGCCGTCAGGTACCTTTACCATTCTGCCAGGGCAAAACACTATTACCCTGACCGTACCGACCACCGACGACATGAGCCAGGAGGGGGCGGAAACCTTTACTGTCGGTCTTAGTAACATCATTGGCGCTGATCCTTCGCCGGTGACGGGCACGGGTACCATTCTTGATAACGAACTGTCGATCTTCTTCTCGACCGGCACCAGTACGGTCAACGAAGCGGCTGGCAT
>JAIXUW010000317.1 GCA_027483355.1 Alphaproteobacteria bacterium | reverse complement strand
GCCTCGCGCGCGACATCCAGCACATTTCTTATCCCTGTATGCGACCTTGTCACGTGCGGAAACTGTCCGCGCGTCTGGTCAAGTAGCAATCCTTGCGCCCCTTCGAAAACAATACCATGCCTACGGCGGCTTAAAATATCGGCGGGGGCCAGCTGTGTTGCGCTCAGGAAAAATTCCACATCGCGGCTCCATCCCTCCACGATATAATCCGCCGCCAGACGTTCACGCCAGGCGGGAGCGATATTGTTGATACCCAATTGTGCCAGCCGCACAGGCACCCAGCGATCGCGGATCAGCCGCAGCCGATCTTTGAGATCCGGCGCGCGCAGGTCGTTGTAGGTCAAAGTATAAGGACTTTTTTCACAGCGCTCGATCGTCTCACCAAATCCCATACCGCAGCTACCATGCCGCGCCCTGCCCCGGTTTTCCTCGGCCAGCTGGTTGATCATCATGTCATAAGGCGTGCTGACATAGGCCCGCGCATCAATATGCACGCGCAAAGGTGGCGCCAGCGGGGCTAATACCGCGTGTTCTTTGCGAAACAGCATCGGGTGGCAGACGAAAAAGCGGCTAAGAAAGGTCTCGGCCCCCACCAGACTGCCGCTGCCAAAATGGCTAAAGACATGGCGGCGGCCGTCGGGGGTCGTGACCGTATGCCCCGCCTGAGCGCCGCCATTAAAACGCACGACGATCGCGTCATCGCCAAAGGCTGATGCGCAAAAATCGGTGACGAGGCCCTTTCCCTCGTCACCGAAATTCGCACCTATAATGACATCCGCTTGTTTCACGTTGTCATCTCTACCTGCTTATGCGGCTGGCTTCAACTTGAATGCTGAAGACGGCTTGATGGGCTTGAGGCCAGGCTTGACCACTGCCGCCGCGGCTGGCTGCACCAAGGCGATAGCATCCTTGACGACCGCCGCCGTGGCCGGATCTTGCCAACTGTTAACGACATCGGCCTGCGTTTTACCGCCATGCACCTCCATGACCGAGACCAAAATCTCGGGCAGCTTGCGGTAATCCTTGACCGCGACGATACGCTCGCGCGGCAGGACTTTCTGCCAGCTGTCATAGACTTTTTGCTTGTGGCGCATGGCGTAGTTACCCTGCTCGATCACCACATGGTAGACGTCGTATTTTTCCTGCACTTCGCGCAGTAAATCCGCTGTCGATAAGGTCCCTTGTACCTGATCACCGATGGCACGGCGGATTTGGTCGGCGCGCAGATCGGGCGGGCATTCTTCGTCACCAAAGGTGAACAAAATACCCTTGCGGCCTTGCTTGACCACATCGACGTCGGTTTTGCGGGCAGCAAAGTACCACGGCAAAGTATAGCTTTCGACGCTGTTATTCCCGCCACCGCTCTCGAGATAAATATCCTTAAGCTGTTCGGCAATGCGGATATCCGCCTCGAACTGCGACACTTGCAAGGGTGCGCGGTCGTAGTCGACGTCCCCCACGCCCATCACCATGATATGCGGATCGGTGACGGGTTTGCGCGCGAGGATATGCTCGATCAAAGCGCCCAGACCTTCGCGGGCCAAATTCTCGGCGATCATGCCCATCGAGCCGGTCACATCCAGCGCCAGGATAACCGGCGTCGAATGCGGATTGTCTTTGGAGTCGCGTGATTCCCTGAGCGCGATTTTATGCGGGTTCATCGTGTCTTTGATGCTGGAGCTGTTAAAGATTTCCTGGCGTGTTTTGCCCGCTGTATGCGTGGTTTTATAGCTGTCCCAGTCGTTGTTCGACCATCTGCCGTGTCCCATCTGTTGTCTCCTTCAAGGGGGTTTGTACCGCCGCGAGAATGTATCCACGACAATACTGCCGTTTATACTCGCTTAGAGAATAATTAAACTCATATAGAGTATATAGTCAACCCCGGCTTTTCTGCGCAGAACCCAAGCAATCACGGGGTTTAAGAGGGTTAGATTCTGAGTCTCACTGCATCGTTATTGAATTTTTCTATCGTCGATTGTTTTTAAGAAGAAATTTATTATGCGGAACAGATGTTCTTGACGCTTTGCAACACGGTTTCAGCGAGCCGCAAAGAGTGTTTTTCTCATTAGAAATCAAATTCTTATATAGATGATTGCCAAGCCGTGCTTTTCATTTGCCAATTTTTGCGACTTCTCTATAATCGCTTGCCATAAGCTTCACAGCCTATTCAGAGGGGAGAACCTCGTCCCATGGCGCGTCCTAAAAAAGCCAAGCCTACGCCCAGCGATCAGGCCCCGTCGCCCAGCGTTAACGAGAACCCAAAGCCACCCGTGGCCACCGCAAAGCTTTCTATACGCAGCCAGCCTTTCTTTAGAAAATATCCGACCTGGGTCTATCCCACGGCTGCGGCCACCGCTGTACTTGCAGGCGGCGCTACCGAAATGCAGACGTCCTTTTTGCAATCGCGCGTCTTTCATGCCATGGCCGAGGGACGCTTGTTCTCCTCTACCCATACCAGCAGCCCTACCCAAGCAGCCCCCGCCGTTGGCCCTTACGATGAACGCCTGGGCTATACGCGCTCGCTGGAATTCCGCCAACGCCTGACCGACCGCGGCTACACTTTGCAGGGTGAAACCCAGTGGATCGAGCGCAGCTTCCTTGGCATCGACCTCTATCCCATTTACGACAGCCGCTCGCAGGGCGGGTTGCGCATCACCGACGACACCGGCAGCACAGTTTATTCGGCCAGCTATCCCGACCGCAGCTTTGAGAATTTCAACGCCATCCCCGACTCTCTGGTGCAAAGCCTGCTGTTCGTGGAAAACCGCGAATTGCTGAAAAATCATGTTTCCACCTGGAACCCGGCGATCGAATGGATCCGCACCGCCAATGCCATTCTGGGCCGCGTCCCCCTCGTTGGATCGCTGCTGGGCGGGTCGTCGGCTGGCGGCTCGACCCTGGCGACGCAAATTGAAAAATTCCGCCATTCCGAAGACGGCGTTACCGGCAGCCCCCTCGATAAACTGCGCCAGATGCTGACCGCCAGTGTGCGCTCTTACGAACACGGCCCCGAGACGCAGCGCGCGCGCGAGGACATCGTGCTGGATTACTTCAACTCGATGCCTTTGGCGGCCTATCCGGGCTTTGGCGAAGTCAACGGTATTGCCGATGGTATGTCATTATGGTTCGGCACCGATATCACCGAGGCGAGCCGCCTGTTGCGCACGCCCGACGCGCAGCTGAGCGAAACCGAACTACAGCAAAAAGCCGTGGTTTATCGTCAGGCCGTCAGCCTGGTCATGTCGGTTAAAAAACCAACCGCTTATCTCCGCCGCAACCCGGCGGAATTGAACGTACGGGTCGATAACTATCTGCCTCTGCTGGCCGAGGCGGGCATCATCACCCCCGCCATGCGCGACCGCGTGCTGGCAACGCCGCTGGTGTTTGCCGATCCTGAAAATCATCCGCGCCTGCGCCCACAGCCACCTTCCAAGCCTATTCAGGGCCTGCGTATTGACCTGTTGAATGCTCTGGGCGTGCATGATCTCTATGCGCTCAATCGCCTCGACATCACCGCGCGCACGACACTCGATGGCGCTGTCAACGATGCGGTCACCCAACGTCTTAACAGCTTGGCCGACCCCGTTATCGCCGCAGAACACGGGCTGATCGGTTTCCGCTTGCTGCAACCCGCCATGACAGACAACGTCATCTATTCGTTTAACCTGTATGAGCGCACGCCTGAGGGCAACGTCCTGCGCGT
>JAIXUW010000246.1 GCA_027483355.1 Alphaproteobacteria bacterium | reverse complement strand
GCCATTTGTTCGGCTACCTGCAGGGCCACGTTTTCCTGCGCTTCGACGGTGGAGGCACCCAGGTGCGGCGTGCAGACGACGTTGTCCATACCGAACAGCGGGTTTGTCTTGGCCGGTTCTTCTTCGAAGACATCAAGGGCTGCACCGGCCACATGACCGCTTTCAAGGGCGGCCTTAAGGTCGGCCTCGACAATCAAGCCACCGCGGGCGCAATTAATCAGGCGCACACCTTTTTTCATTTTGGCGATGGCGTCTTTGTTGATGATGCCACGGGTGTTCTCGGTCATCGGGGTGTGCAGGGTGATGAAATCAGAACGGGTAATGACATCATCCAGTTCGACTTTTTCGACGCCGATTTCAACTGCCCGTTCAGGGCTGAGGAATGGGTCATAGGCGATGACTTTCATTTTGAGACCAAGCGCACGGTCGGCCACAATGGCGCCAATGTTGCCACAGCCAATAACGCCCAGGGTTTTGCCGCAAATTTCCTGACCCATATATTTATTCTTTTCCCATTTACCGGCATGGGTCGAGGCATTGGCGGAGGGGATTTGTCGCGCCAAAGCCATCAGCATGGCAATGGTGTGTTCGGCGGTAGTGATCGAATTGCCAAAGGGCGTGTTCATGACAACGATGCCGTTCGCCGTGGCGGCGGGCACATCAACGTTATCAACGCCGATACCAGCGCGGCCAATGACTTTGAGGCCGCCGGCAGATGCCTTGAGAATGTCTGCCGTTACTTTTGTTGAGGAGCGAATAGCGAGACCATCAAAGTTCTTGAGTTCTTGTTGCAACTGGTCCGGCGTGTAATCGGTCTTGACCGTCACATTAATGCCGCGCGATTTAAATATCGCCTCGGCCTGCGGACTCATTTTATCGCTGATAAGGACTTTGGGTGCGGTCATCGTATATTCCTTGAAAGATTAAGCGGCTTTGCTTTGACGTTCGGCACGCACGGTTTGATAGGCCCAGTCGATCCAGAGGAGGACGGCTTCGATGTCGCTGGTCTCGACGGTGGCGCCGCCCCAGAGGCGATAGGACGCCGGGCTGTCGCGGTGGTTAGCGACCTCGAAGGCGACGCCTTCTTTTTCGAGCATCTTTTCGGTGTCTTTGATCAGCGCCAGTTGGTCTTCGTCGCTGAAGGTCTTGAACCATGGATCGACGACTTTAAAGCAGATCGAGGTGTTCGAGCGGCTTTCGGGTGTTTCGGCGAGGAATTCGGCCCAGTCGGTTTTCTCGACCCATTTGGCGACGGCGGCGAGATTGTTATCGGCACGTTTGCGCATGGCGGGGAGGCCGCCGATGCCTTCGGCCCATTTCAAGGCATCGAGACAATCTTCGACCGCCAGCATGGAAGGCGTGTTGATGGTTTTGCCTTCGAAGGGTTCGGTAAAGAATTTGCCGCCTTTGGTGATGCGGAAGATTTTGGGCATGGGCCAGGGCGGAGTATAGCTTTCGAGACGTTCAACCGCCCGGGGGCTGAGGGCCAGCATGCCGTGGGCGGCTTCACCGCCCAGGGCTTTTTGCCAGGACCAGGTGACGACATCGAGTTTATCCCAGGGCAGATCCTGCGCGAAGACGGCAGAGGTCGCATCACAGAGCGTCAGACCCTGGCGATCGGCTTTGATCCAGTCGCCGTTAGGGACGCGCACACCGCCGGTGGTGCCGTTCCAGGTAAAGACGACGTCGCGGTCGGTATCGACCTGCGCTAAATCGGGCAGCTGGCCAAAGGGGACATCGAAGCTGCGCACATCGGGCAGCTTGAGTTGCTTGGTCACATCCAAAATCCACATCCTGCCGAAAACTTCCCAGCCAAGCACGTCGACGCCGCGGGGGCCCAGCAACGACCACATGGCCATTTCAATGGCGCCTGTATCGGAGGCCGGGACCAGCGCCAGGTGATAGTCTTTGGGCATACCCAAAATGGCTTTGGATTTGTCTATGACCTCTTGGATACGTTTGACGCCATCTTTGTGGCGGTGCGAGCGGCCGAGGAAAGCGTTTTTCAGCGCGTCCAGCGTCCAGCCCGGACGCTTGGCGCAGGGGCCCGACGAAAAGCAGGGGTTGGCGGGTTTGACAGTCGGGCGGGCGGGAAGGGACGAGGTCATGATGACACTCCTATGCTTTCATGTTGCTGTGCATTATTATTGGTAGTCCTGTGTTCAACCGCCGTCAATTGCCTTCAAGAAGGGTGACTTGCATGAATGGTACTGTTCTGACCTTGGTGGCCCCTGCGGGGCAGCTGACCGCCACGATTATCCGTGAGGTGAGCGCAGGCTTGCATCGCCTGGTGGGGGCTTCGGTGGTGCCGGTTGTCTTGGCCGATGACACGGCGGTTGATCTGGTGGTGCATGACGTGCCCGCCAACCCAGCACTACTGACAGCACTGCGCCAAGAATTCCAGAATCTAAAGGGTGTGGATAACTTTGTGCAGCCGTATGACGATCAACGGCGCAAACGGCTTTTGGTTGCCGATATGGATGCGACGATGGTGATCGGCGAGACATTGGATGATGTGGCGGCGCATTTAGGTATTGGTGATAAGATTACGCCGATCACGGCCCGTGCCATGCGCGGCGAGCTTGATTTCGCCGAAGCTTTGGCGGCACGGGTGGCGCTGCTGAAAGGTATGCCCATAGACGTGCTGGCAGTGGTGAGGGATGGCATCGAGCCAAGTCCGGGTGCTGCCACCCTGGTCAAGACGATGGCAGCCCAAGGGGCGCGCTGTGTGCTGGCCTCGGGCGGTTTTGATTTTTTCACCGGGGCGGTGGCCACGCGTTTAGGTTTTCATGCGCATTACGGCAATCGGCTGGAGATGGGGCCTGATATGCGGGCCAGCGGTTATGTGCTGCCCCCCATCCTGGGCAAGGAACGCAAGCAAGAGATTGTGCTGGATGAGGCCAAGCGGCTGGGTATCACGCCCCTGCATGCCATCACGGTGGGCGACGGGGCCAATGATCTGCCCATGTTGCAAACTGCGGGGGTGGGTGTTGCCTATCACGCCAAGCCATTGGTGATTGCGGCCACCCAGTTTCATGTGCGGTATACTGATCTGACCGCTTTGTTATATCTGCAGGGCTATAAGCGGGGCGAGCTGGTTAGCGCCGGGTGATCGGTGCCGATAAAGGGTGCTACGGCACCTTCGGTACGCCAGAGCGGTTTATATTGCGGCTCGCGCAGGCCGCAGGGCTGGACGCGGCGTTGCAGCGCTTGACCGCTGGGGGCCGCCAGGCCCGCCATATGACGGCGGGCGTGATCGTCGGTCAGGGCGTTGGTGAAAATCAGGCTATCAGGTGCGGTCTTATCCAGATGCGGCAGGTAATCGCCGCGGTAGCCGGGCGGGGCGTGTCCTAAGGCGACGATCTGTACATCTTTGGTCGGCACGCCCAGGGCAGCGGCCCAGACGGCACCGGTGGCGGGACCATCCAGCAAAGCGGGATCAAAGACCATGGCGATCACGCCGCCCTGCGCGGGACCGGCATTAACCATCAAGACCGGGGCGGCATGGCTATGCACCGCGCCGGTATGGTCATCGCGCAAGATCCAGGCTTTGCGGGGCAGATAGCCGCGGCGCAGCAATTCGACACACATCAAATGGGTGCGGGCAGCGGTGCCCTGGGCTGCGGCGTGCAAGGCCAGGTGTGGCAACAGGGCCAGATGATCAAAAAGCTGAAAGGCTTCGGCCAGCGACGGGGGTGCCTTGGGCGTTAAGCCGCCCAGTTTCTGTTGCCAATACCGACTTTTTTGTGTGAAGAGCCCCATACCTTCTCATCATGAGGTATGGGCGGTTAAAACCCTCTTAATAAACAATGGTATGGGTCATTTTCTTCACTTATTCGGGTTTGTCCTGACGCTGCTTTTGTTTTTTGGCATGCGCCACGAGGTTTAAGGCCTCGGTACCCAGGGAGAAGGCGATGGCAAAATAGACATATTGCTTGGGAATGTGGAAGTGCATGCCGTCTGCCACCAAGACCACGCCGATCAGCATCAGGAAGCTGAGCGCCAGCATCTTGACGGTGGGGAAACGCTCGATAAACGCCGCCACTTTCTCGGCGAAGTACAACATGATGATGATGGCAATGACGTTGGCGACGATCATGACCCAAAGAACATCGGTCATGCCGATGGCGGTAATCATGGAATCCAGCGCGAAGACCACGTCAATGACGCCAATTTGAACGATCGTCATCGCAAAGCCGGCGTATTTAATGTTTCGTTCACTTTCATGCTGACCGGCGACGGTGGCGTGGATCTCGGTTGTGGCCTTGTACATCAGGAACAAGCCGCCCGCTAAAAGAATGATGTCGCGCCAGGAAACGGCAAAATCTTTGATGGTGAAGACCGGATGGGTCAGGTGCTTGATCATCCAGACCATGGCGAACAAGAAGATGATTCGCCCGACCAGCGCCATGCCGAGGCCCAGCTGGCGACCGAGTTTCTGTTTCTCCTTGGGCAGACGCGCGCAGAGGATGGAGAGGAAAATAACGTTGTCGATCCCCAGAACAATTTCGAGCAGCGTCAGGGTGAGCAAGCTCATCCAGATTTCGATGCTCATCAAATCCATCAAGATAGTTTCCATGGTGATCGTTTGTCCTGGCTGTTGCAGCGGCGCAATTAAAACGTGTGAGAAAGGATAAAGGATCCTACGTTTTTTTGTGGGATGGCGAAAGTGCCTATATTCATTAATGCTTTTATATATTGCACAAAAGAGAAGGGCGCCTCGCAATGGGGCGCCCTTCACTCGAAAGAAAAGTCCCTAGAGGGACTTATTTCTTTTTCTTAGCAACTTTTTTCTTAGCTACTTTTTTAGCAGCGGGTTTTTTCGCTACTTTTTTCTTAGCTACTTTTTTAGCAGCTGGCTTTTTAGCAGCAGCTGGCTTCTTGGCAGCTACTTTTTTCTTGGCAGCTGGCTTCTTGGTTGCTTTTTTCGTTACCATGGTTTTCTTCCCTAAGTTGAGGTTGATCAAATTAGAAAGTTTCGGTGCGTGAACACCATCTCTCTAATCATAAAATTATCTTAGAACGTGATTCTGAAAGTTGTCAAAACAATATTACAAAGCGAAAGGGCTCCGGTGATCCACCGAAGCCCTCTGCTCTGTGTCTTGCACGTGCCCGAAAGCACATGTGAAGTCTTAGACGAGATTACTCGGCGCTGTGATCGGCCGGTGCAACTTCGGTCTTGGCTTCAGCAGCCTTAGCATCGACGCAAGCCTTTAAAGCCGCGTCTTTTTCAGCATCAGTAACGGTTTTGCCTTCGTGTGCGGCAGCAACAGAAGCTTCGCATTCGCTGGCAACGGCATCAACCGCAGCAGGTGCAGCAGCTTCAGTCATGGTGGTGTCGCTATGGGTTCCGTGGTCGTCTGCCTGTGCCAGGAAAGACACAGAAACAAAAGCGATCGCGCCCAGAACAGCCGCGAGGGTCAGGTATTTTTTCATGGTGAACTCCAAATGATGAGATGCAGATAAGATAGGTTTTATTGGTGTTTGTAGCGGTCGGACCGATGGCCAGCGCGTAAGTGCAAGAGGCGGTTGGCCTGTTTCGCAATCTCTACATGGATATTATCATTGCGCGCGAAGCCCCTAAAAGACAAGGGGGGTAACCTACTGATTTTTAAAAATACTTAGGCAGATTATGGCTGAAATTTCATAACAGCCGATATTGTATGTATTGTGTATGAAATATGTATCTTTTTTGTATCAAAAGCCTTTTAAGCGGCTAGGTATTTGAATTGTTGCGAAAAAACCACATTATCGAGAAACTTTGTTATTTAAAAACCATAATCAAGCTCAGGCTCTGTAACAGCACTCTGCCAACCCCGACATGCACGCACATATATAAGTGTGTTTTGTCGAGTCTCTCTGACGGCCGGTAAATGCGCATGAAAAAAGCGTGGGTTTAACCCCCACGCTCGCTGTTTTGATAGAAATGGTGATCCCGGTGGGATTTGAACCCACGACCCTCTGATTAAAAGTCAGATGCTCTACCGCTGAGCTACGGAATCACATGAAGTGTCAGGACATTAATTGATTTTACAGGCGCGGGTCAAGGCCCGCGTGAACGCCTGTTTTTGCTGCCTTTTTCTAGGCTTTGGTCTGTTTTTGCAGACGCACCCCGGTAAAAACCAACAATAAAACAGCGCCCAGTGCCGCACTCACGCCCAGCAGGGGTGGATTTTCGAGGTTCGCTATGCCTACGGCAGTTAAGGCCCAAAGCATGGCGGCGAGCAGCCAGGGCTCGGCTTTCAGCTTGTAAACCAGAACAGCAGCAGTGATACCCGCGGGGATCAGCGTCAGCAGCGCATAGCCATTGGGTGTCATGCCGAAAGTACCAACGGTTTTCGCATAGGTGCCGGTGATATTGAGAAACATCGCGGCTGTCAGCCAGCCAGCGAAAAGCCCAAACAGCGGCTGCAATCCCCAAGTCCGCAAGCGACTGCCCGTTTCGGCGGCATCAAAGCGCAGAGTAAGAGCGCCACGCACCGCTGCCAT
Source organism: Alphaproteobacteria bacterium (assembly GCA_027483355.1). GTDB lineage: Bacteria > Pseudomonadota > Alphaproteobacteria > Micavibrionales > UBA2020 > JAEXMB01. The sequence continues at coordinate 2,418 of JAIXUW010000246.1, read as the reverse complement.
CCACATAATGACGATCAAAAAGACCAGATGCCAGCCATCGCCGATCATCTGGGCGGCAAACATCCAGGCGCTCGACAACGCAAAAAGAACTGCGGTGGGCCAGGACAAACGCTGCATCAGCGGGTTGGTTTTGCCTTTGCCAGCGTAATAAAGACCAAAGCCAACGGAGAGTGCGAAAATGACCATCCAGATTGAGAAAGCGTAACCGGCCGGAATTTCGGGCGGGCGAATGCCGCCACGTGTGGCCAAGCCTTCGATGTTTTCGCCGTGGCCAGTCAGGCGCGTATAGCCGGCAGCGACGAACTGTAAAAGGGATAGCATCAACAAGGTCAGCGGTGGAAAAGGGCGGTTCATCGGATAATCTCCATTTCTAAGGCTACCAGAATAGCCATTTGTGGCCGGGCCACCAACCATCCTTTCATCACTTATTTACCAATTGTCATTATGCTTATTCCTGTTATGGCAGAACAGCAAGAACAGGTCCCGCGTGTTATTGATGTCATGGTTCTGGGGGCCGGGCGGATGGGCAGCGTGCATATCCGCGCCATGCGTGAAATCTCGCAGCGCTACCTGGAGCCGGTCTTTAATATCAGCCTGCGCCTGTCGGCGGTGGAGCGTGACCCGCAAAAATGGGCAGCCCTGCCTGATGATGTGGCTGTCTTTGCCGATCTTGAACAGGCATTACAAGAAGCGCCACGGCCCGAGATTGCCATGCTCGCCTTTAATGATGATCAGCACGCAGAAGCCTTGCATACCCTGTTTGACCGGCACCCCGACATCCAAGCGGTCTTTAGTGAAAAGCCGCTGACCGAGACGCTGGCCGAGGCGCAAGGTTTATTGGATGACCTGTCACGCCGGTATCTCAGCATGAACACAGTGATCAATTTCAGCCCTGTGCTGAACGATGATGCGCCGCCGGGTCTGCCGCCGGATGCTCAGTTGATTGGCTTTGAGGCGGTTTGGGGGAAGGACCGCACGGCGGATACGCGGCCATCGATTGGGGTGCCAAGTGAGTCTGTCCATGCCATTTCACTGATCACAGATATGTTCGGCCAGCGCAACCTGGCCTTGAAACATGGCCATGCGGTGGTGGGGGATTTGACCGCCAACGCCCGTGACGTGATTTACGATATGCAGGCAGTGTTCGAGGGCGAGAGCGATTTGCCGGTGCGTTTTGACACCAGCTATGTCCTGGATAGCCAGCATCGTCGGGTGACGGCCTATTACGAAAGTGCCGGTTACGTTTATGCTGCAGAATATAGTTTTGACGTGAAGGGGGCCGATGGTCGGGTCACCGATCTATGCCATGTCTATCAGATTGACGAAGACGAGGGGCTGATCAGCCCCGTTGGCGGCGTCGCGCCGCAACCGATTGCGATGGGCAACGGCCAGAACCAGCTGACCAATGACCGCGTAACCGCCTATAATTTATTGAGCCTGATCGATTACCTTGGTATCGCCGATAAACCAACCGAGGCGATGATCAGCAAACGCCTGATCAGTCTGGATGCAGTCATGGCCATTCAGGGCGAGATTGAACAGATCAATGTGGGTAATGCCTTGCTGGGACTGACCCGGCGCGATACAAGCCCGGATCATCTGCGGCCGCCTTTGTACAAAGCCCTGGCAGAGACCACGGGTGCTGAAATAAAAGCGCGACTGGCGGGTTTGCGGTCGGATAGCCAGCACGTAGCCGCCGTGCCGAAACCCGGAGGCTTCAAGCCACGCTAAAACGTTTTTTAAGCGCTTTGGCCACGGCCGGGGTCACGAAGTGACGCACGTCGCCGCCCAGACGGGCGATTTCCTTGACGAAACGCGATGAGATAAACTGATGCTTGTCCTGGGCCATCAAAAACATCGTTTCGATTTCATCATTCAGATAGCTGTTCATGCCGGCCATCTGGAATTCATATTCGAAATCGGAGACAGCACGTAGACCCCGTACGATGACACGGGCGTTTTGTTTGACGACGAAATCCATCAACAGCTCGGCGAAAGGGACGACTTCCCACGAGGTGCCGGCAATCTTTTTATTGTTGGCGAGATCGGTTTCCAAAAGGGCCACCCGCTCGGCGGTGGAAAACAGCGGTCCTTTACCCGGATTATCGGCGACGGCCACCACCAGATGGTCGACCACTTTGAGGGCGCGTTCGATGATATCGAGGTGGCCCAGCGTCACCGGGTCGAAGGTGCCGGGATAGACGCCGATCAGGGAGCTGCTCTTTTTAGGTGCTTTTTTCATCGTGGTTGCTACCATTCCTGTTGAAGCTGTCGAAAGCTTGAAACAGTTTGGAGCAAAGCGCAATGGCCAAGAAGATATCCGTGGGCGGGCACCGGGGCATGGGCTGCACCGATCATGACTTTTACCAGTCGCGGCGCGATATCGCCCGCTTGCCGGTCGAGAATACGGTGGAGAGT
>JAIXUW010000262.1 GCA_027483355.1 Alphaproteobacteria bacterium | reverse complement strand
CGCTTGACGAAGCGCGACCGATCGAAGGCCGATAGTTTGGGGATATTGTCTTCTTTGCGATAGGTCTGATCGGCACCATCGAACAAGACCATAACCGGCCTGTTATTCTGGCGTGATAGTACCTCCACCAGCTGTTGATCAAAGTTCGGCAGATCCCAGGGTAGCGAGGCTTCGCGCTCGACGCCGGATGACGTCGGCCCATAGATGACGATCCCGTCACCGCCGAGAAGAAGCACCCGCTTGCCACTGCTAATCTGAACCATCGATCCGCGTTCCCTGCCAGTCCGACTACTTTAGTCGCCCATGGCCCCAAAGCTATTGTAAATCGGACCAAAGACGGCAGCCGCAATCCACAACATCATCCCACCCAGAATAACTGTCAGCGCCGGTTCAATCATTTGAATCATCGCATCAACTGCATCATTAACGTCACGGTCATAGAATTCAGAGACCTGCCGCAGTACGTGGGTCAGGTTGCCCGACTCCTCGCCAATGCGCACCATGCGGATAACCATGGTGGGGAATTCACCCGAAACACCGAGCGCCGATGACAGAGGGCTGCCTTCTTGTACCTGCTCGCGCACGGTTTCCAGCGCGCCTTGCAAAACCATATTGCCAGCGGTTTTTTGTGCCGCTTCCAGGCATTTCAGAATTTCCAGACCCGAACTGAACAGTACTGCAAAGGTTGAACAAAATCGCGACAGCGCGATTTTGCGGATAACTGTGCCGACCCCGGGGGTGCGCAGTGCGATATAGTCGGTGTGATAGCGAAAGCTATCGGACATTGTCCGACCGATACGTATGCCGATATAGGCGATCACCGCGAAAACAGCCATGTAGCCAAAGTAGTTGATAACAAATTCAGATGTGGCCATCAGCGCGGTGGTGATGCCGGGCAGTTCCTGCCCCATTTCTTTGAGGAACCCGGTTACTTCAGGGACCACATAGTTCATCATCACGAAAACGACCATGACGACGACACCCACCAGCACTTTGGGATAGCGGGTCGCCTTTTTCACCTTGGTGTTCATGGCATCTGTCCACTTGAGGTGGGCGATCAACTGTTCGAAAGAATTACTTAAGTTACCGGTTTCTTCGCCCGCACCTATCAGCGAGATAACGATGGATTCAAAAACGCTGGGGTGCTTGCCCATGGCCTGAGACAATGAACTGCCTTCTGCCACTTCGTTGTAAACGTCACTCATCACGTCGCGCAGGCGGGTCGATTCTGCCGTGTCGCGCACATCCGAGAGCGCATCGAGCAGAGGGACGCCCGCTTTTTGCAGCTGTTCCAGGTGAACGAAGAGCTGGATCAGGTCGCGCACCTTGACGCGGCCCATGGTCAAGGATTTAAGCTTAGAATTCTTCTCGGTGATTTCCTTGGCGTCGACCAGCGCCATACCGCCCGCCTGCAGACGATTGAAAAGATCGGCCTCGTTGGCAGCGGCAATAACGCCGCGCACCGGGCGGCCCTTGGCATTGATCGCCTTGTAGGTAAACTGTGGCATATCCGTCTAAACCCCTTTGCACGCTTTAAGCATACTCAAAGCATAGACCGGCCTGGTCCCGCATTTTTGCAGCACAACAGACAGGTCAGCTTTTTCAAAGCCCGGCCCCGGCCAGACTTTTCCCCATTTCCTATGCTACACGAATAATCCAATGATACAAAGGGGATTGCCCCATAACGCCAGGGGACAGCCATCACGGGTCATGCGTACGGGATAATTTTACTAAACGTCGTGGGTACGGTTGGTAAAGTTCAGGACTTTCACCACCGCATCGACACTGGTCACCCCGTCGAGAATTTTGCCGATGCCGTCATCCACCATACTCTGGAAACCTTTTTTGCGCGCCGTCGCTTTTAGGACAGACTTATGTGCACCCGCAGCGATAACATCATCCATATCTTCATCAAAATACAAAATTTCCAAGCAGGCGACGCGGCCTTTGTAGCCGCCTTTACACTGCTTACAGCCCACCGGCTCGTAGACAGTCGGCGGCGTGGCGGGGTCAATCCCTAGCAAACGGCAGGTCTCGGCATCCGCCGTCACCGGTTTTTTACAATGGGGACAGAGCGTGCGCACCAGACGCTGGGCAAAGCAAGCGATGATGGCGCCCGCCAGCATCCCCGGCTGCAAACCCATATCCAATAAGCGCGGAATAGCGCCAAAGCTATCGTTAGTGTGCAGCGAGGTAAACACCTGGTGGCCGGTCATGGCGGCCTTCAAGGCCTGTTCAGCCGTCACCTGATCACGCACCTCACCGATAAAGATGATGTCCGGATCCTGACGTAAAAGCGCTTTGACGCCCTCGCCAAAGGTAAGCCCAACCCCCTCGCGCACGTTGGTCTGACGGATCATACCCAGCGAGTATTCCACAGGATCTTCAAGGGTTTGGATATTCACATCCGGCGTATTAACCTCGTTCAGCATCGAGTAAAGCGTCGTGGTCTTGCCCGAACCCGTGGGGCCGGTGACGATGATAATCCCCTCAGGGCGCGATAAACATTTCTCGACGAGTCCCCGGTTGTGTTTCGAGAAGCCCAAGGACTCGAGCGGCTTGATCGAGGCGCTTTTGTCCAAAACCCGCAGAACGATGTTTTCACCGTGCACGGTAGGCAGCGATGACACGCGGAAGTCCGCCTCGCGCCCACCGACGTTGAGACTGAAACGACCATCCTGCGGCGACAACTTGTCGGCAATGTTCATGCTGGAGATAATTTTAAGACGCTGGCACATTCCGCTCCAATATTCGCGGTGAAGTGTGTGGACCGTAATCAGGTCGCCATCGAGGCGATAGCGCAGGCGCACAAAGTTTTCTTCGGGTTCAAAGTGCAAATCCGAAGCACCCATTTTAACCGCTTCGAAGACCAGGGCGTTGACCAGACGCACCAGCGGGTGGCTGTATGCCTCGTCCTCCGACAGCGTATCCATGTTCTTTTTGGCGGCACTTTTATCGCCCGTCAGCTCTTTGAGAATTCCCTCGATCGAGGTGGTGACGCCATAGGCTTTATGCGCCGCATCCGCGATGGCAGCGGGGGCCGCCAGCTGGGGCTGGACAGTCATCCCCTTGGGCAACAGCTGCTTCAAGCGGTCAAGTGCCACCACATCATAAGGGTCGGCCATAGCGATGATGGCGATGTTTTTGTCACGCAGCAAAGCGACGGGTAAAATCTGATATTTCTGCGCGTCTTTTTTGGTGATGAGCTCGAGTGCTTCGGGATCGAGCATTGTATTCTTGGAATCAAACTGTTGCAGACCGGTGGAGGCCGACAGGAAACTCGTCAACACATCTTGGGTGATGAAACCCAAATCAACCAGAATTTCACCGACCAGGCGACGCGAGCGTTGCTGTTCATGCAAGGCGACCGACAGCTGATCTTTGCTGATGATGCCCTGTTCAACCAGGATGTCACCAATTCGCTTCGGCTTGGCACCCATCGGTGCAGCAGCCGCACCCGCAGGCGCTGCGGCAGCCGGCGACGCAGGCGGCGGCGCTTCAAGGGTGAGACCTGTGCTGGCGACAGGCGATGGCTCAAGGGCCAAGTCAGGCGTCACTTCAGGCAACGGCGGTGCGACCGGCGAGAGCGTTTTTGGCGCGGGCGCATTCAGTTCATCACCGCCCATGATCAATCCGCCGGCCGGTGACATCGGCTCCAGCTGAAATTTGGATGGCTTGGTAATGACTGTCTCGTCACTCATAACTTGTTTATTCCCCTCCAGCTTTACGCTGAACACTCTTCCCCGTCACCAGACTTCCATATAAAGATTAACAACTGGCTAAAAACTTAATAACTTCAATGATATGTAAATAAAAAAGGTGTTTTTATTGTCTTTTTACCGCGGTTGCGGCTTTTAACACCAGTACCATATATATATAGGCGCTCATCTAATTCAAGCTAACGCCCCTGCAAATACCCTCGGAGAGTCCCCTATGCCTGCCGCCCTTACCCGTGAAGAAACCGTGGAGAACATCGCGGCCTTGCAAAACCTGCTCGCCGGCAACCTCAGCCAATCAGTCCCCCTGCCGCCGGTGAGCGCTGATCAAAGCCCCGCGGCGGTGGCGCGATGGCTGGCAACGGTACGCGGTCGCAGCGGCGCGCTCCGTCATCCGCGTTTGGCCTTGTTCGGCCAAAGCAACGCGCGCAACCAAGAAAAGCTGGCTGCCCTGCAAAAAGGCGATGACGCTCTCTCGCGTCTGGCAGAAACCGTCAATAGCGATCTGCAAATCTACGAAGTACCGGTCGCGGCAGCAGGCGATGAGACGGCCCTCCTCCAAGCGATTGCTTTTGGCATGACCGCCGTGCAGCCCGGCCTGGATGTCTTGGGTCTTGGCAGCCTTGATGAAGAGGTACCCACCACCATCGCCCCCACCCTGACAGGACTTTTGCACAGTGGCCGCAGCGATCTGGGTGCCCTCTGTGGGGCTGCCCTGGCGGCGCGGCTGGCGAGGGTGGCGGTGACAGGGACTGGCAGTGCCTATGATTATGCTGTCAATTGGCTGCAAAACGCCGACCCTGCTGCCGCGCATCACATGATCGCGGCATCAAAGCTTTTAGAGGAAAGTACCGGCGACACGGCGACAACAGTGGCCGCCGCCATGGCCTACCTCAAAAGTGCGGCCGCCTTGCATACAGAGTAAATTTTTCGGCGTGCGAGCGTCGCCCCTACGTACCCAGGCGACGGGCATCATCGCCGCCATCGGCAGTACCGCGTTGACGCAATTCCCACAGCTTGAGAATGGTGCGCACACGCCCCGCACCGCTGCGACCCTTGACGGCTGTCAAAGCGCGCGGCGTTCGGCCCATGCTATCGGTGGCAAACGGATCGGCCCCCAATTGTAACAAGGTCACGACAATTTTTAAACTGCCCTCGGCCGCTGCCAGATGCAAAGGCGTGCCCTCAATCGGCGCCAGCAAGCGCCGGTTGACATCGGCCCCCAGGGCTGCCATTTCGCGCACGCCCGGGCGGTGTCCTTCGATCACCGCGCGGACCAGATCGTGGTCCAGCTGATCTTGTTCGATGGGTGGTAGCAGGCCCATATCGATTTTATTGTCATCAATATCTTTTTGCCAGGCGCTGCGGTGATAAAGCGCCGGGGTTGTCATCGTCGTCTTATTCATTTCTATCGAACGGTCCCTGAAACCAAAAAAATCCCGTCACCGCGCGCCACATCCCACTGCGGCGCAACGTCCCACTTGGTTTAGCTTTTTGACGGTCACCGGCGGCGCATATATAAAACGGCTGCCGATGTGGCGCACACCATGGCAAAAGCGATTCGCGATGTAAAGACCAAAAAGAATCGGCCGGAAAAAAATTTTCCGGCCGATGTCATTTATACACAGATTTTTGGGCAGTCGTTATTGATCGCGGGCAAGCCTTACCAATCGTCTTTACCAATCGCGCCGTTGTTATTGGGCGGCCTCGGGCGCACCACCGGCAGATTGGTTATCGGCGGTTTAGGGGGCGGTGCGGGTGGCTTGTGGGGCACCAAGATCAAATTGCCCTCGCTGCTGCGGTCAAAACGGAAATGCGAGCTGACTTTTTCAGCGGCGCGATTAAACGTTGACACCAGACGGGTTTGCAGTTTTTCGTCCGCACCCCAGGCGGCATTGGTGATCTCGAACGTACCCTTTTCAAAGCCTTCGGGGAAGTTGAGGCGCGCCTCGCCACTTTCTTTGCGCAGTTCATCAACCTGGCGGTTGATATCATCCAGGGTAACGATGGTAATGGCGAGTTGGATACGCTTGACGTCATTATCGGCAGCTGCAATCGTCTCTGCCGTGGTGACCGGATAGGCTTTGGCGTGCATCAGTTCTGACACCAGCCCTGCCACCACCGGTCCGAAAATAGTCTGCAATTGCTGATAATCACGCGGGCTGCGAACCGTCCCCACCAGTAAGGCGGCCGCCACACTTTCGGGCGATGGATTATCCGCCGTGGTAAACAGCGCACGCGCATAGCTCAGATGGGTGTTAACAAAATTCTTTTTGAGACCATCACGGATCAGCGCCGGCCCCTGACGCAGATTTTGCAGGCGAATATTTTCCACCTGTTTGAGCAGGTCTTTGTATTCAGCTTCGCTCATTTTATTTTGGCGCTTTTCTTGCGCCACCACGGACAGGTTTTGCCGATGCACCTTGGCCACTTGTCTTTCATAGCCGCGCATTTCTTCGGCCTCAGTCGCCATCACGTAATTCCAGGTATGCTGAAAAGCATCCTGGATCAGTTGCAGGGGCGGCAGGCCGGACTCATCGAAGTTCATCGTCGTTTCCTTTGCGGAATATTATGAACAAAGCTGTTTTCTGTATTATGGCAGCAAGTTTAGACCGCTATTCCCCACTCTGCAAGAGTGTGCCGGCCCGGCGCGATGAGCGCAGAGAAAAACCCAGCATAATCAGTGACAAAACCAGATAAAGGGCATTCAGGGACAGCGCTTGCAGCATATGGCCCCAATCGAAAACACCTTGTTCGACCAAAGTGCGCAGCCCTTCAAACACATGGGTTGCGGGTAAGGCGAGAGCAATCGGCTGGAGCCACAGGGGCAAAACCTCGACCGGGTAATAGACCGCGCAGAAGGGCGCGATCATGAACGTAAAGGCCCAGGCAAGCCCCTCTGCCCCTGGACCCGCCCGCATCAGGACGGCGATCACGACAAAGCCAAGCCACCACCCCATCATGGCAAGGTTGAGAAAAAAAGCGATCAGCGGCAGGCCCAGATCGAAAAGTGAAAAACCGTAGAAGGGAATCGCCAGAATAATCGCCGGTGCGAT
>JAIXUW010000004.1 GCA_027483355.1 Alphaproteobacteria bacterium | reverse complement strand
GCGCAAAAGGTCCTGGGACAAATCGAAGATGCCGACACGACCGAGGTTCTGGTCAAATTACAGCTGATGCAAAATCAGCTGTCGGCATCCTATCAGGTGACCAATATCGTCAGCGAACTGTCACTGGTCAACTTTATATAATTTAAATGGGCTGGCCGCTTTTTTAAAAGGAGCTGCCGCAGTTGTGCCGACAGGCACAGAGCGGCCAGCTAGTTTAAATCTTGTTGCCAATATCAAAAATGCGCGGGCGCTTGGGCGTTGGTGTCACGGGTGCGTCGTCGTTGGCAGCGGTGCTATCGGGCTTTTTGACATCGGCGGTTTTGACCATCATATAATGGCGGTCCTGCCAGTTGCTGCCTTGCAGGGTCTTGAAGCCGATCAGGCGGGCGGCGCCATCGTGCTTATTGGCCACGGTCATTTTCAGTTTGGCGCTGACGCGCAGCTGATCACCGTTATCGGCGGGCAATACCCGGTGCCCATCGGCCTGCAAAGCGGTGGCACAGGCGGCGCGCAAAGATGCATCGCCGTGAATGGGAACAATGGTGGCGGCCTTGGCCATCTGCGCCATTTCGCGAATTTCGGGCAGGCGCGCGTGGGCATGGGCGTAGAGATCACGGTCGGCGCGGGTTAAAAACGGGATGCCTTTTTGCCGCAACAGCGCAAACAGACGCTGACGACCGCCTTCCTGGCCGGGGATCGACGGCGCGCAGAACAAGACAATGTCTTTAGCGGGATCAAGGGTGAGGGCGTTATGCGTGCCCTCGACCGCGCGGGTCAGCACGGCATTGGGCTTGCCTTGCGCGCCGGTGACGATCACCACCGACTGACCCGCGTCCTGGGCGGCCAAATCACGGGCGGCCTTGCCAGCCGCGAGCGTGCGCACTTTCAACGGCAGACCAATCTGGTCTTGCAGGGTCATGCCGGTTTCGCGCAAAGCATCGAGGGCTTGCTCATGGCTCCAACCCGCAATCCAGACATCGCGTTTTTGTTCGGCGGCTACCCGCGCGGCGGATGCGAGGTTTTCTTCAAAACCGCTCATGACCGCAACAATAATACGCTTGCCGGGGTTTTCCTGCATCACGTCCGAAAGGGCGCGGCGCACATCGGCCTCGGTGATCGGCGTGATGTCGCGGTCAGCCCCGGTAGAATCAAGCAGCAGTAAATCAACCGGCTTTGAGACAACCCGGTCAAACTGTGCGCGGCTAAAGGCCGGCCCCCAGATGACGGTCTGATCCAATTTAAAATCGCCAGGGTTGAGAATATTACCCTCGGGCGTTTCGATGAAAAACCCAGCTGATTGCGGCGTGGAATGGCTGACCCAGAAGGCGGTAACCTTGACCGGGCCTTCGTCAATCGCCTTGCCGGGCGCAATCGAGAAAATCGGTGGCCATTCGGTCGGCGTCAGGCCCGCCATCGCCAGTTCCTGCTCCAGCCGCTTGGCGGTATAGGGCGTCGCATAAATCTTGGGAATCTCATAGCCCATCAGAATCATAAAGGGGATAGCACCCAGGTGATCGGCGTGGTTATGCGTCAGATAAATGGAATCGATGGGGGTCTTAGGCTGATGCAGCGGGTCGTCTTTTTTGTACAGATAGGGCGAGAGGTCGGGAATGATGCTGTCACTGTCGATCAGGGCGGCATCTTCGGGTGCGCGGGGGTCACCGGCCAACAGACCCGCATCAAACAACAGGGCGCGCTGGCGCGTCGTGCCATCCGCCAGCGTTTCGTCATAGACACACAGACCGCAATTGGCGCCGATGCGGTTTTTGTTGTTGCCGCCCAGAATATGCCAGTTAAGGCGGGCGGCGATAACATCGGGCGCGGGTGGCTGCGTGCCGGCCGGTGAAAAAACAGGCGCGGGGGCGGCGGGCTTGACGACGGTGAAACGCTGGCTGACGGCCCGGAAAGCGTGGCGCATGGTGCGATCAGCAAAACGCAGCGGCTTCCAGGTCATCGGCTCAGCCATCCCCCTCGGGCAGGGCAGGCCCCACGTCGGCCTGGCGCATCCACAGCCATTTGACCACCGCCAGTTCGCCGGGCGTCAAGTCATTGGCCGCCACCAGGGGATCGCGCAGTTGCGACACCATGGTGCGAACGGTTTTACTGTCGATGGCATAGCGTTCCACGTCCGGATAAGCCGCATGAAGGGCGGCGGCAAGATGGTTCATCTGCGTTCCGGTCAGCGTCATCTTCCCTCGTCGTGTTCTACAGGCGGAGACCCATTGCAGGGGCTGCGGGATAGTGGCGTTTTCAGTATGAAAGCAGTGTTAAGATAGCGCCCAGCTGAACGACTGGGAAAAAATTTTACAGGTTTTTTGATTTATCAAGTAAATTCAAAAGATTACAGAAACTATCCCCATGCCATAAACGCGATATACAGCGGGACAGTAAAGCGGCAGGGCTTAATCCATCCGCCGGTCGAGGAGGGCCCCCAAGGCCGAAGCCTCGAGCCAGATCCACTCTTCCATGCGTTTATAAATGTCGTTGAGCTGCATCAGGCGGATGGCATTGACCGCCCCCTGTTCGCGTACGACAGCGGCCGGGTAATTGACCATTTGAAAAAGATATTGCGGGTTGGTGAAGCG
>JAIXUW010000199.1 GCA_027483355.1 Alphaproteobacteria bacterium | reverse complement strand
GATACCACCAAAGCCCAGTACGGCGGCGATCAAAGCGATCACCAGGAATGTTATGGCCCATTGCAGCATAGTATATCTCCTAATTTTTCAATAAGTTACATGGATAGTTCAAGTCTCTCGCTGCTACCAACGGTTATTTAATTTCCTCGGTTCCGAAGTATTTTCGGAACCACATCTGTTACAAGACCGTTACATGTTTGAAAGGCCGCACAAAAAAATCGAAGCGAAGGATCAAAAATGCACACCATCACCAATCTGGCGTATGAAGACAATCTATCTGGAACTATCGGCTTTATCTCGCGCCGCGGTCCACGCCAGCGCGTGAAAAAAACAACTTTCGCGGTATCGCCGGTTAATGACCTCGACCTGCAGGCTTTTGTTGATGGGGAGCTGACAACTGCGGAGACGCGCGCCATTGAACATGCCCTGCAGAAAGACTCAGAGTTGTCCGACCGTCACCGCACCCTCATGCAGCAAAAGCGCCTGCTGCAAGCATGGTGGCAGCAGTTCTCTTAATTTCTCGAGATGTTTTTTTACAGACATTTGTATGACGGCACGCCCGAGCGTTCTGCCCCTGTCCCTGGCTTAAAGGCCCCCTATTCATGGGAATGTGATATTTCTTCGTCAACAACCCACGTTTATACTGCCTAAGCCCTATGTGAGCCAGAAAAGCGTTTTTTGAACGTTAATTCCTCTTTAGCAAACAAAATGTAAAATAGGTATAAGAGCAAGGTTTGAAAACCGCTCACGCCTTTTGATTGTCTGAATTTTTAATCAGCACCCCTTCACGAGGAATTACCAGCATGCCTTTCAATATTCTTCAATCAGAAAGTAAAGCTATTCTAAAATCGCTTGATCGCTCACAGGCCGTCATTCACTTTGATTTGGATGGTCGGATTCTTTACGCCAATCAAAACTTTCTGGATGCGATGGGATATACGCTCGACGAGGTCAAGGGCAAGCATCATAGTATGTTTGTTAGTGCTGATCAGTTTAAAAGTCCGGAGTATCAGGCATTCTGGGCGGCTCTTCGCCAGGGCCAGTTCGAACAACGCGAATATAAACGCGTTGCCAAAGGTGGGCGCGAAATATGGATCCAGGCATCCTACAACCCCGTATTTGATCGGCGGGGACGTGCCCGCAAGGTGGTCAAATATGCGACCGATATTACGGTCCAAAAGCTGATGAACGCCGATACCACCGGCCAGATGGACGCTATCAGCAAAGCCCAGGCAGTTATTCACTTCAATCTGGATGGCAGCATCATTGATGCCAACGACAATTTCCTGGCAGCTATGGGTTATAACCGCGACGAAATAAAAGGCCGTCATCACAGCATGTTTGTCGCCCCCACCGAGGCGAGCAGTCGCGGGTATCAGGATTTATGGCAGCGCTTGCGCAACGGTCAGTTCGATGCCGGCGAATACAAGCGTTTCTCAAAAGATGGCAGCGAAATATGGATTCAGGCTTCTTATAATCCCATTTTCGACATGAACGGCAAGCCCTTCAAAGTGGTTAAATATGCCACTGACATTACCAAGCAAAAGCTTTTGAATGCCGATGCCTCTGGCCAGATCGAAGCGATCGGCCGCTCGCAGGCAGTCATCCACTTTGATTTGGACGGCAATATTCTCGACGCAAATGACAACTTTCTAAAGACGCTTGGCTATAGCCTGGATGAAATCAAAGGCCGTCATCACAGTCTGTTTGTCAGCCCCGATTACGTCAAAAGCGAAGAATATAAACAATTCTGGCAGAATCTGCGCCAGGGTCAATTCGACTCGCGCGAATATAAACGCATTGGCAAGGGTGGCCGCGAGATCTGGATTCAGGCGTCCTACAATCCCATCTTCGACATGAATGGCAAACCCTTCAAGGTCGTCAAGAATGCCACGGATATTACTGTCAAGACCGCTATTCGCCATCAAGTGGGGGATCTCGTTAATCAGGCGCTGACTAATATTCAAGGTCTCGCCGCCTCGGCTGAGCAAATGTCGGCATCGATTGGTGAGATCAGTAAAAATATGGCTCTCTCGCAGACAGCGGTCGCCAACATCAGCGGTAAAACCACCAACGCCGGCGAAGCGGCTGATCAGCTCTTGGGCAGCGCCCGTCAAATGGAGCAGATCGTCAGCCTGATCCGCGACATCGCCGAGCAGGTCAATCTGCTAGCGCTCAACGCCACGATTGAAGCGGCACGCGCCGGCGAGGCTGGCAAAGGCTTCGCGGTGGTGGCCGCCGAGGTCAAGAGCCTAGCCAAACAAACCGCCGATGCCACCGACAAGATCAATCAGCAGATTATCGGCATCCAGGCGATTTCAGAGCGGGTTGCGAGTTCGGTGGGTGATGTCAGTGCTGCCGCCCGCTCCGTCAGCGAATATGTCTCCGGCGTTGCCAGTGCCATTGAAGAACAAAGCGCGGTAACCGGCGAGATTTCGATGACCGCCCAGCGTGCCTCCGACTTTATTGGCAACATCAGCCACAAAGTCGAAGAGTTGTCGTCAAACTAAAGCTGCCCAAGCCCTCATCCTCATAAAAGACCCTGTTTTCAAAAGGAAAGCGGCCGCTTTTGTTTTGGGAACCTTTTACGCCCGTTTGACGTTTGCGGGGGATAGAACATTTTAGGAGGATACCATGACCATTCGCAAACCACAAAATCTACCACTGAACAATAACGTTTCTGAAGGTGCTGCTGCCGAACTCCGCAATGACATTCAGGCCCTTAAATCTGATCTGTCGTCGCTGTCACAGCACGCTCTTGAAGCTGGCGTTGAAAGCGCTGCTCATCTGCGTGCCCAAGCGGGCGAAAGCTATGAACAGTTACGCGAAACCAGCCTGCGCAACCTGTCCAAACTGGAAAGCCGCATTCGGGCTAAACCCGCTCAAAGCATGGCGATTGCCTTTGCTGTGGGCGCAGTGTTCAGCCTGTTCTTGGGTAACGGTCGCAGCCGGAACTAAGACATCATGCATTTAAGGGCCCTGCTTACCGATCCAATCGTTCTGGCCACCGTCACGTCAATGTTGACGGGCGGCCCGAAACGAGAACCGCGCGTCCCCCAGCTTTTACGCCAGGGGGCCGCGGCCTTCGGTTTGATAGCACTTATTTTCGCGATTATTGCTGGCGCCGTTTTTCTTTTTCGGCGCTACCCAGCAGAAGAAGCGGCCCTTATTTTCGCCCTTTACATGGCCCTCGCGTCAGTTTTGACTTTCTTGACGTCGATGGCGTGGAACGCATATTGGGCGCGTCAAATGATGAATTTACCCAAGCGGGCCATTGCCAAGCTTGAAAATACCACCGGTTTCGCTCTTAATGAGGTTGGCGACCTGGCAAAAGAATATCCTAAGACAGCCGCCGTTCTACTGGCTGTCGCGGGATATCTCGTTGTCAGCAAGGCTGCCGCAGGCACAGAACATCTGCTGTCGGCGTTAGACCTTAAATTAAAAAACCACCTCGAAAAGGACACGGAAAATGAACAAGAAGACCACGACAATCGTCATCGCTCTGCTGCTGGCAATTCTGATCATCGTCGGCATTAATTCGATGCAAAAACCAGATGTAACCAACGGCGACCAAATCGATGTGACCCTGGAAACATCTGAAGAGCGCATTGACAACGCCACTGAGAACGCTCAAGAGGCTGTTGATGACGCGCAAAACGAAATTGACGAAGCAACCACCAGCCCGTAATGGCCGCACGATAGGATCGTTGCTTGTCGCATGAATTCCCGGCTGCTTGGCTTAGGCGATAGCGGCCGGGAATCCCGCCATCTCTGCACGGCTATGCTGTGCCCGGCGGGTTTCTCGATCACTTTAAACCAATAGTAAAGGAGACTATCATGAACAAGGACATTCTTTCCGGCAAATGGACCCAACTGCGCGGCGACGTGCAGAAACGCTGGGGCAAATTGACGAATGACCATCTGGATGTGATCAACGGCGATCGCCTGAAACTGGTCGGTAAAATTCAAGAAGCTTATGGCGTAGCGGTTGATGATGCGGAACGTCAGGTATCTGAATTTGAAACGACCTATTCGAGCCCCAGCAAAAATGACCACGCTGCTTAAAGCATCGGTCTTGGCTAAAAAAAGGACCGCTTCGGCGGTCTTTTTTTTGTGCATGCTTAGGCTGCAGTTCCCAAGCACCTGAAAACAATAGCGCATATCAATTATGTTCAATGAATTTTACACAGGGGATACAAAGGCGTTTCCAGCCCCATACCGCCCCGGCGTCAAAGAGAAACAGTCCACGCGTAAGTTAAGAACATGAACATGTCAGATCAAGGCCGTAAGTCTTGATCGATTCTAAACTTACCAAGGAGATTTATCATGTTGCTGCAACCAACCATCGTCACTGGTATCACCCACCCCCTCGTTGCCTCGGCTTTTGTCAAACACCGTTTTAACATGGTCGGCAATCGCCGCCAGGTTGAAGAGGTTTTGGTACTTGACGCCCATCGCATTTCAGATCTGACGGGGGAAGATGTCCAGGCCGCCATTCTGGCGGATATGGATATGATCCTGGCGCAAGCACAGCGCCGTGCCATTGCCGTCGACAGCATCGAAATTCGTTTGCACTAACACCCACAACCTTGCCGGGGAACGATTTGCGTACTCACGCGTTTTTACTCCGCAGAGTTTTACTACACTTACCCGCTTATAAACACTTAACAGGAGACCACCATGAAGATGACAACCCTTGCTAATACGACCCTCGCGTCGGTTCTGACCCTTGTACTTGCTGTATCAGCTGCACAGGCTGAAACAACCGGCGGCATGCAGAATGCGGAACGCCCAGGCGTTGCCACCGGCCTCGAGAGAAATGACAAGCCCGCTACCCGCGATGCCAAACAAGGCATGATTAAAGCCGACAATTCGATGCGTGACACCGCTGATGAAATCAAAGCTTTCCTTTCCGGCAATGATGATCCCAAAACCCCATTGGAGCCTGTTGTTATTCGTCGTGACACCACCGCGGAAGCCGTTTTGACCCGCGACGTGGTTGATGCGGATGGCAAAAAATATGCTTCTGTCAGCGATATCCTGATCAACGAACGTGGCAATCCCGATAAGCTGATCATTGCGGATGCAGGCGTAATGGGCCTCGGCGCTAAAAAAGCCGCCTTTGACTATGACAGCCTTAGCACCCGCACGGTTGACGGCAAAACCGTTGTATCGCTGAACAAAGACGCTTTGCAGCGCGCACCGGACTTCTCGTATGACCGCGATGATCGCAACGAGAAGAACACCCAAGTTCAGGCCACCAGCAATGCCAGCGTACGCGAAATTCTTGATGGTCATCTTGTCGACGCCAAAGGCGACAAAGTGGCTGCCATCGAGAATGTTGCCTTTAACGGCGGCAATACCCAGCTGATCGTGAAGTTCAACGATACTTTCGGCATGGGTGGTAACTTGGCTGCGATGAACCTGAACAGCCTCGAGCGTGTGGATAACGATGGCGAAGTCAACTATCGCCTGAGCGATGCACAGACCGCTAAATTCAAAAACTATAAGGCAGCTGTGGAATAAAACCCTCCACATCCTGTCTGATGCAGCGGCATACCCCGGTCGGAGTCCCCTGACCGGGGTATGTTGCATTTAAATACGCCCTTAAGGAACCATACGACGCGGCTATGCGTTATGAGTGGGCACACCTTTATTCACCCTCAAACCTACTGGAGATTTACCATGAAAAAATCCCCGCTTCTTTTAGCGACTGCCGCCTGCGCCCTTCTGGTCGCCGGCACTGCCACCGCTCAGGTCACCACGACAGAACGCGTCACCACCACTGCCCCGGTTGCAGCCAAGACGACCACCACCAAGACCACCAGCAGTGAAACTGGCCCGTTGACCAACGTTACCAATACGACCATCAGCTCTGAGACGGTTGCTGATACGGCGGTAAAGACCACCGTGACCGAAGTTGATAAAGGTGCTGGTACCGTTACTAAAACCACCGTGACCGACACCGCGCCGGTTGTTACCCGCAGCGAAATGCAGGTGCAAACCAAGGAACAGGCGATCGCTCCCGCTGATACCCGTCTCTTCACCATCACCGAATTTGATGTCAACAAAGATGGCATTCTCACCCGTGCCGAAGTGGGCGAGCGTTTGTTCAAGATGTATGATGCCGATGGCAACGAAGTCATCGATAACCTGGAATACGCCCGTCCGGCCATCATCACCGTTTTGCCCGTCGAAAAAACTGTCACCATTACCTATGACTTTGACGGTGATGGCGTGGTCGAGAGCCAAGAGCGTGTCTACGAAAACTTTGTCCGTTATACGCAGTTGGCACGCTTTGATGGCGACAAGGATGGCCTGTCACCGCGTGAATTCGTCGATTTGGGCTTTTTGGAAGCCGACATCGATGATGACAACTTCGTGAACATGAAAGAATGGCAAGGCTCGTACAACGCCGCTATCGATCGCTCGAACAAAATCAAAGGTAATCTAAATAAATAATCAGACAATCTGCTGAAATATTAAGCCACTGGTATCAAAGCGATACCAGTGGCTTTTGTTTTTATATTGAAAATAGCGCGCCGGTTATTTTTGACAGCTGCGCGTTTTATGGCTAAAAATAACTTATCCGCGTTCAGTTGATATACAGAAACGCGCTCAACAAAGGAGATACCCATATGATTCTCGAAATTATTCTTATTGGCGGCGCTGTTGTAGCCCTGGCAGGCACTGCCGCCACCGCCCTGTCATCCATTTACACCGTGCGCGAAAAAGAAGAAGCCCTGGTCCAGGAATTCGGCCGCTATGTCGGTACCACCAAAAATCCCGGCTTGCACCTGAAGGCGCCATGGCGCCGCGTAACCAAAGTCACCAGCGCCCTCAGCGAAGTCAAAGAAAACCTGCAAACCAAAACCAAAGACGATATTTTCGTCACCCTGCCCATCAAGGCGCACGTGCAGGTGGAAGACTCCAAGCGTTACGTGTTTGACTCGAATAACCCGGTTGAACAGTTGATGACCCGCATCTCGGCGGCCGTCAAGCAGCTGGTCTCGTCGACGGAGTTTGCTGAACTCTACAGCGCGCGTGAAACCATCAGCCAACGCGTCAACGATAGCGTCGGCAAAGAAGTATTTGATCTTTACGGCGTGCGCCTGATTGACGTGATTGTCGATGAACCGCACGTCGGCGGCGACTTCCAAGAGCGTTATAACAACGTCAAAGCCTCTGAAATGGATCGTGCCGCTGCCCGCAACTCGGCAGAGGCCGAAAAGATCCGCATCATCGCCGAAGCTGAGGCCCGCAAAGAGTCGATGATTCTGGACGGCGAAGGTATTGCCGCCCAGCGCAAAGCCATCTTTGACGGTTATGCCGAACAGTTCAACGCTTTGGCGCAAAAAGGTGGCATTTCGCCAGAACACGCGCAGCAGCTGATCATGGTGGCGATGACCAACGACACCATTCGCGATGCGGCGTCCAAAGGCAACGTCATCCTGTCCAGCAATGGCCTGCCCTCTACCCTTGCCGATATGGCGGCGGTGGAAAAGGCCATAGGCGGCGTTCAACCCGGCAAGCCAAAAGTGGCGCGTGCTGCAGGCGGTTAACGCCTCCTCTCGCCGTAAAAATCAAAGAGAAAGCCGCTGGCAACAGCGGCTTTTTTCTTATTAAAATCAATAATTTAACAACAGGAACCCTTTAGTCCCTGCAACGTTTGTAAAGGGATAAGACAATTTCACGATAAACACAAAACGGAGATGTCCCATGAAAACCACAGCTTTCACCATCACTTCACGTGTCGCAGCCCTCGCCCTGCTCGTCACCGTCGCTGCTTGCAGCGGTATGAACACAACACAACAACGCACCCTCTCTGGCGCCGGTCTTGGCGCCGCTGGCGGTGCTGCGGTTGGTGCAGTCACGGGCGGCAACGTCGCTGGCGGCGCGGCCATTGGTGCCGCAGCAGGTGCTGCCGGTGGTTACCTCTACGATAAAAGCAAAAAGTAAAATCTAGCCTTTACAGGAGTGCCTGATATGAAAAGACGTAACGCACATACAACTCTCTCATGTCTTGCCGCTTTTGGACTTGTTCTGATCGTCGCCGCTTGCAGTAATATGTCGACCACACAACAACGCACCCTTTCGGGGACCGCGATTGGTGCGGGTACAGGTACTGCTGTAAGCGCTATGACGGGTGGTTG
The DNA here is from genome assembly GCA_027483355.1 of Alphaproteobacteria bacterium. Taxonomy (GTDB): domain Bacteria; phylum Pseudomonadota; class Alphaproteobacteria; order Micavibrionales; family UBA2020; genus JAEXMB01. Next base: position 8,830 of record JAIXUW010000199.1, on the reverse strand, counting down.
TGTATCATGCGGTGCAGCGATTGGCGCGGTGGCAGGTGCAGCTGGCGGTTATATCTACGACCAGACGAAAAAATAATCATCGAATAAGCATGTGCTGATTTTAAAACCAGTGCCATGCCTATGGGTCGCAAGTAGCGGTTTTCCGCTGTCTTGCGACTTTTACTTAAAGGGAGGCTTCTCATGACGGAAACACCAGCGACAACACCCCAACGTAACAATCCAGGTGTGGAGCAGCCCACCATAAAACCAGGTGTGCCGCAACCCGACATCGACCATCCTGAAATTGATAAGCCGGGTATTAATCAGCCTGAAATTGACAATCCACCACCGCGCAGCCCCGATACGCAACCCGGCCGCGTGCCCGATGAAATCAATCAGCCCATGACACCGGAGATCAACGAACCCGGCCCCACTGGCCCGGAGATCGAAACCCCCGATCCGCGGCGCGAAGGCTAATAAAAAAGCCGCCCTCTGAAGAGGGCGGCTTTTTTGTTGGCGGCGGAAGAATTAACCCGCTTCGGCCATTTTCTCAGCGCGTTTGCGCTCGTTCGGATCAAGGATCACTTTGCGCAGGCGAATGGTCTTGGGTGTAACCTCAACCAGTTCGTCATCGTTGATAAAGGTTATGGCCTGCTCCAGCGTCAGGATGCGCGGCGGGATCAGCTTGGTCGACTCATCCGAACCGGATGCCCGGACGTTGGTTAGCTTTTTACCCTTGAGAACGTTGACCGGCAGATCGTTGTCACGGCTATGTTCACCGACAATCATGCCTTCGAAGACGCGGGTACCGGGCATGATCATGATGGTGCCGCGGTCCTGCAGGTTGAACAAATCGTATTCAGTGGCTTCACCATCGGCCATCGCGATCAAGACACCGGTGCGGCGGCTTTCGATGTTACCTTTGTAGGGGGCATAGCCCTGGAAAATACGGTTCATGATGCCGGTACCACGGGTATCGGTCAGGAATTCGCCGTGATAACCAATCAAACCGCGGGTGGGGGCGATAAAGCTCATGCGCACCTTGCCGCCACCGGATGGCGCCATCGATTGCATTTCGCCTTTGCGCATGGAAATTTTCTGCACGACAGCGCCGGAATAAGCCTCATCGACGTCAACGACGACTTCTTCCATCGGCTCCAGACGCTCGCCCGTGGTCTCGTCGGTTTTAAACAGCACGCGGGGGCGGCCGATGAGCAATTCAAAACCCTCACGGCGCATGGTTTCAATCAGCACCGACATCTGCAATTCACCACGGCCAAATACTTCAAAGATGTCGGCGGTGGCGCCGTCTTTGATTTTCAGGGCGACGTTGCTTTCCGCTTCGCGGAATAGACGATCGCGGATATTGCGCGACGTCACCTTGTCACCTTCACGACCCGCCAGCGGGCCGTTATTGACAGCAAAGGACATAGAAATGGTGGGCGGATCGATCGGCTGCGAGGGCAGCGCCACGGCAACCGAGGTATCGCAGACGGTATTGGAAACGGTGGCCTCGGTCAGGCCCGCCAGCGAGATGATATCGCCCGCTTCGACCACATCAACCGGCTCGCGTTCAATGCCGCGGAAAGTCAACAGCTTGGTTACCCGGCCTGTTTCAACCATTTTGTTTTCAAGGTCGATCGCCTTGATCGGCATATTGGTCTTGGCGGTACCGCTCATGATACGGCCGGTGACCAGACGACCCAGGAAGGGGTTATTTTCAATCATAGTGACCAACATCGAGAAAGGTGCGGTTTTATCGACCTTGGGCGATGGGACGTATTCGCAGATCAGGTCGAACAGCGGTGCCATGTCGGTTTGCGGGCCGTTCAGTTCTTTTGACGCCCAGCCGTTGCGGCCCGACGCATAAAGGAGGGGGAAGTCGAGCTGTTCGTCATTGGCTTCGAGCGCCACGAAAAGATCAAAGACTTGTTCATGGACGACATCGGCCTGCGCGTCGGGACGGTCGACCTTATTGATGACCACGATGGGCTTGAGCCCCAGTTTCAAAGCTTTACCCGAAACGAATTTGGTTTGCGGCAGGGGGCCTTCGGCGGCATCCACCAGAATAACCACACCATCGACCATCGACAAAATACGCTCAACCTCTGCGCCGAAGTCGGCGTGGCCTGGGGTGTCCACGATATTGATACGGGTGTCTTTCCACATCAGCGAGGTCACCTTGGCCAGAATGGTAATGCCCCGCTCGCGTTCGAGGTCGTTCGAGTCCATCACCCGTTCGGCCACTTGCTGGTTATCGCGGAACTGGCCCGACTGACGCAACAACACATCGACGAGGGTGGTTTTGCCATGGTCGACGTGGGCGATGATGGCGATGTTTTTAAGCTTGCTGGTCATAGGTCGATTATCTCTTTTTAATATACAGGTTACTGGCGGGCAGATTCTTGATGCTGCGCCGCATCTCTTTGGGGCAAAAGTTATTGTTTTTCAATAGTTTTTGTTCTTGAACCGTCGTTTTGCCCGGCTATGCGGCGGATATTACACGAAAATTTAATTATGTATAGTCTAAAATAACCCTCATATCCGAATAAAGAGGGGATTTGGTTGCTATCAAATATCCACAAAGGCTTATTGAGCCTCAGTTTCGCCCTGGCCGCCCTGTCGACGGCACAGCCCAGCCATGGCCAAACCGCCCCTGCAGCACCAACCATTCCCAACGACCCCCTGCCCGCCGCCAGTCAGCGTTTGGAAGCGATGCGCGCTTATTACGATCAGCTGTCGCCTGATGACACACCGGTATTGATGCTGGATGCCGATACAATTCAACGCAACGGATATAATGCCACCGCCGCCGAGCTGGCGGCACTTGTCGCGCGCGACGGCAGCAGCCCTAGCGTTGATGCCATGACCAGGGTTCTGATGAATTTGCGCCTGGCTGGTAACCCCTATATGACGCTGCATCCAGAACTCAGCTATGAAACCGCCAAACCGGTCGCCTGGCATAACCTCAACTCGGCCAGCGGCCTTACCATTTGCCTGGCACTTGTCTCCGATCTTGATTTCCCCGCCCTATATATCGATGGGCTCAGCCGTGAGCAGACCATCCGCTTTATCAACCACCATGAATTCAGCCATTGCAACACCGGCCCGGACAATACGGCGCATGATCCGGCCGATGAAGTGCCGGGCGAAGACACAATGCCCGCTTTCACGCAGGCTTATTATCAAGAGAAGGCCGACGATATTGCCGCCGAAGCAATCGCCGATCTGCGCGCTGTTGCATATATGATTGCCCGCGACGGCGATGACCCTATCCTGGCACAACGGGTGGCAGAATGGCGGACAAGACGCTATTTGTCGGAAAATACCGATCTGGCACATTTTTCGACCATCCCTTTGCTGGGTCTGGCGGCAGCTATTGAAGGCATGGGGCTTGAAAAGTTCCGGGCCCTACCCGATCAGGCACGCGATGTACTATGTGCCGAGATTGTCGCCGAACAGAGCCTGACCGCTGGCACACTGGCGCTGCTTAATGCGACCCGATATGGGATAGACGCCACCCGCGCCATCAGCATCAGCCCAAAAGAAGAGGCCGTAGCCGCCGCCATCCTCGCGCTCCGCGGCAAGCATGCAGGCCTTCATCATGATGACTTTGAACTCCTGAGCCTGAGCGAAGAAGAAAGCCAAGCCGTACTCGGTTGGGATCCGCAGGGCGCTTTGCGCCAGTTGGCGACGCCCAACGGCGGCGCGCCGGACCGCCCCGGTCTGCTGGCCGCCCGTGCGCGACTGCTCGACCATCTACGCGAACAGATGCTGGCAGAGCCAGAAAACCCCGTCCATGGCGCGCGACTGATCCGCCTGCATGCTGCCGTTCAGATCGAATTGGAACACCTGCAGGAGCAAGCCCAAACCGCCGCCGCCCTGGCAAGCTATACCGCCCCCAGCCCTCCTGAGGCCTGAGCGTCGCCCCCTCCCGACGTGATAAAAACACATCGTCACAAAACTTTATGGGGTAGCCCGCGAAATTTTCTTCACAAAAGAAAGAATCACCCTATAACATAAAGATATAAGCACCTGTTCAAGGCTCAAGATCGTCACCAGCGATTCGTCCGGCAAATAGGTGGAGGCCTCCGGCCAAAGGGCAGCCAAGACGCCCCGCGGTGATTGAATAATTTCTCTGCTGGCCTCCAGTACAACAACGTGAAAACGATATTTTGCGGGGTAGTATGCAATGGACGAATTCAAAAGCGTTGACGACGTAATCCGGGCCAGCCGCCCAGACGTTCCCGTCACTTGTTTCAGACCAGCCGCTCTTGCGGCTGCGGCCACTTGGTTCCTGGATAACATCTCGGGCCATGCACTTTATGCTGTCAAAGCCAATCCGGCCCCCTACGTGATCGAAGGATTGTTCGCAGCTGGCATCCGCCACTTTGACGCGGCCTCCATCCCGGAAATTCAGCTGGTGCGCCAACACGCGCCCGGCGCCCATGTCGCCTTCATGCACCCGGTCAAAAGCCGCCAGGCCATCGAACAGGCCTATTTCGACCATGGCGTGCGCGATTTCTCGTTCGATACCGTCGACGAACTCAACAAAATCGTCGCCATGACCGGCCAGTCAAAAGACCTCAATCTTTTGTTGCGTCTGGCCGTGCCACAAGCAACCTCGGGCCTCTTCATGTCGGGCAAATTTGGCTGCCCGCCGGAAAAGACCATCGAGCTGTTGAAGGCTGCCCGCAAAATCGCCAAGCGCCTGGGTGTGTGCTTCCACGTCGGCTCGCAAATGATGGACCCGGGCGCCTATACAGCAGCGATTGGCCGCGTGGGCGATATGCTGCGCGCCAACCCGCGCCTGAAAATCGATATCATTGATATCGGTGGTGGCTTTCCGTCGATCTATCCCGGCATGAATCCTCCACCACTCAGCACCTATAAAGACGCCATCGAAGCGGGCTTGGCGCAACTGCCGAACCCCGGCTCTTACGAAATATGGTCTGAACCTGGTCGGGCCCTCGTGGCAGAAAGCGCCTCAGTCGTTACCCGCGTAGAGTTGCGCAAAGACGATGCCCTCTACCTCAACGACGGTACCTTTGGCAGCCTGTTTGATGCAAGCCTGACCGTCGGCTTTGACTTCCCCATGCGCGTGATCCGGGCGAATGGCAAAAAAACGGGTGCGGGCTTGAAGCCTTTCCGCTTCTATGGCCCCACCTGCACCAGCGAAGATTATATGCCAGGCCCCTTCCTGCTGCCGGGTGATATCAAAGAGGGCGATTATATCGAAATCGGCCAGCTGGGCGCCTATGGCAACACCATGCGCACCAATTTCAATGGTTTTTACCACCATGAAATTATTGCCGTTGACGCGCCGCCCCTGATGACGCTTTATGGCCCCGAAAAGGCCAAGCAGCGCCGCAAGGCCGCCGCCGGCCTCTGCGTGGCATAACAATTTTAACCAGACCACGGCAGCGTGAGAACGGCCAGCCCACCCGGGCCGGTAGCGACGCGCCGCCGCTTTAACCCAGAGGATAAAACAGATGACCAAAACCAACCTGAAATCGGTCAAGACCAAGCCGCAACCGAAAAGTAACCGCAAGGCGATGCTGCTGAGCAAAGTGGTCGAGCATATCGATATTAAAAAATTCGACGCCCGCCCCATCGTCAAGGCGATGAGCAAGATGTCATTCACCAGCCGCGACCTTGGTCGTGCGGCCGAAATCTTCAACACCATGTTGAAGGACAAGGACGCCACCTCGATCCTGACCATTGCCGGCTCCACCTCAGCGGGCGGCTGCATGGATCTCTACACCGAAATGGTCAAGAACCGTATGGTCGACGTGGTTGTTGCTACCGGTGCCTCTATCGTGGACATGGATTTCTTTGAAGCGCTGGGCTTCAAGCATTACCAGGCGCAAGACTCCGTTGATGACCGCGATCTGCGCGATCTTTATATCGACCGTATCTATGACACCTATATCGACGAAGAAGACTTGCAGGCGGTCGACCACACCATCTTTGAAATCGCCGAGACCCTGGAGCGTCGCCCCTATTCATCCCGCGAATTCATTTGGGAGATGGGCAAGTACCTGAGCAAGCACGCCAAGAAGAAAAACTCGCTGGTACAGACCTGCTATGAAATGGGCGTGCCCATTTTCTGCCCCGCTTTCGTCGATAGCTCGGCCGGCTTTGGTCTGGTCCTGCACCAAGTGAAAAACCCCGGTAATTATATGTGCATTGACGCGGTCGCCGACTTCCGCGAACTGACCGATATCAAAATCGCCGCAGGCGCAACTGGTCTTCTGATGATTGGCGGTGGTGTACCGAAAAACTTTACGCAAGACACCGTCGTCTGCGCCGAAATTCTTGGCCACAAAGACGTCGAGATGCACAAATACGCCATCCAGCTGACCGTGGCCGATGTACGCGACGGCGCTTGCTCGTCCTCGACCCTCAAAGAAGCCTGCAGCTGGGGTAAGGTAGACGTGGCACTCGAGCAAATGGTATTTGCCGAGGCCGGCTCCGTCCTGCCGCTGCTGGCATCTGACGCCTATCACCGCGGCCACTGGAAACAACGCAAAGCCAAAAACTGGGCCAAGCTGTTTACCAAGCAAAAGCCGGCCGCCAACGACAAAAAAGCGGTTGCAAAGAAGAAAAAGAAATAAGGGTTTTACCCTTTTCGACAAAAAGGCGGTCTGGCAACAGGCCGCTTTTTTGTTATGATCACGGCATGACGATCAATATTTTGCAAATCTACGATGACATCGCCGCGTGGTTTGAGCAGACCCGCGATTGTTCGCTGATGGAAAAACCTTATCTTGATCAGGCAATCACGCTGAGCGGCGCCAAAGCGGGCAGCACGGTGCTGGACCTTGGCTGCGGTACAGCCGAGCCGATTGCCGCCTATTTTATCGCGCAAGGTTTACAAGTGACAGGCGTAGATGGGGCTACGGGCATGATTGATCTTTGCCGTCGTCGCTTTCCCGAGCAACACTGGTTGGTAGGCGATATGCGCACCCTTGATCTATCCACGCCATTCGACATCGTTATCGCCTGGCACAGCTTTTTTCATCTGACCGCCGACGAACAGCGCGCCATGTTTCCCCGCTTTGCCGCCCATCTGCGTTCGGGTGGTGTGCTTGTTTTCACCAGCGGCTCGGATGAAAACGTGGTCTGGGGCGAGATGCAGGGCCATAAAATTCACCATGCCAGCCTGTCACCGGCGGAATACCGCGCCTTGGCAGCAGCGCATGGTTTGAATGTCGTGCAGTTTTCCCGCGATGATGTCGCTTGTGGCGGCGCCAGCGTGTGGACAATGCAGAGAATGTGACCATGACAGTCTGCGGTATTGATTTCGGCACTTCCAATTCCGCGATTGCCTTGGCGGAAAGCGGTAAGGTTCGCCTGGCTCCAGTCGAAGATACCCAGGTCACCCTACCCAGTGCCCTTTTCTACCCGCGGGGTCGCGCCGCGCTGTATGGGCGGCTGGCGCAGCAGACCTTTTTTGACGGGCATGATGGCCGCTTTATGCGGAGCCTGAAACGGATGCTGGGCACCGAACTGATGAACTGGGGCACTATCGTCAATGACCGCCCGCGCCGCTTTGATGAGCTGATCGGGGGCTTCATCGGCTATCTAAAAGAAAAGGGCGAAGCTGCGGCGGGACAACCCCTTGAGTCCGTCGTCATGGGCAGGCCCGTGCATTTCGTCGATGGCGATCCGGGGGCGGATTACGCCGCCGAACAGCAGCTGACACGTATTGCCCAGGCCGCCGGTTTCAAGCATATCGCCTTTCAATACGAGCCCATTGCCGCCGCTTTCGCGCATGAGCAGCACCTGAGCGGTGAAACGCTGGCCATCGTCGCTGATATCGGTGGTGGCACTTCGGACTTCACGGTTATCCGTTTGGGTGACGCCCCTCACCTCAAAGCGGATCGCCGCCAAGATATTCTTGGTAACAGCGGTATCCGCACAGGTGGTAATGACTTTGACAAGTCTTTTAGCCTGGCGCGGTTTATGCCGGCTTTGGGTTACGATATACCGCCCCCGCGCGGCGGCATAGAATTACCACGCGCCCCCTTTCATGACCTGTCGGAATGGTCGAAGATCAATTTCGTCTACACGCCCAAGATTGTGCAAGATATGCGGCGTGCCGTGCAAAACTTTGATACAACGATAGCGCAAAGGCTGCTGCGTGTTTTGGAAGATGAACTGGGTCACCGCCTACTCAGCGAAGTCGAGACAGCCAAAATCGCCTTAAGCGATAAATCGGCGCATCACGTCGACCTTGATTTTATTACGCCCGCCTTTCATCTCAATGTCACCGAGGACGGGGTGGCAGCGGCCATCCTGCCGCATATCGACACCATCACCGCGACGCTGTATGAATGTCTGCAGCAAGCGCAGTGCCACGCCAATGATATTACCCTGTGTATTTTAACCGGCGGCCCCACCGCCATGCCACGTCTCGCCCGGGCCCTCACCTCCTGTGTGCCGCAAGCCCAGGTGCGCGCAGGGGAACGACTGTCGAGTGTTGCGACAGGCCTTGGTCATACAGCCGCCGTTTTATTTCAATCTTAACAGCGTTTTTAGTTATGTTTGCTATAACATGCGCAAATAATAGCCAGCGCGCGGTTTTTCTTTGTTAAAATAACGACAGCAAAAAAATACCAATGATGGAGATATTCTCATGGCAAAGATCACCGGTACGGCAGGCATCGATACTCTCAGCGGTACCACCCCAAGCGACGTCATCGACGGCCTGGCCGGTATCGACACCATGCTCGGCGGCCTTGGTAATGACCGCTATATCGTACGCGAAACTGCTGATGTCATCATTGAGCTTGCCGCCAGCGGCACCGATAGCGTCGATACCTACGTCGATTATACTCTGCCCGAT
>JAIXUW010000008.1 GCA_027483355.1 Alphaproteobacteria bacterium | reverse complement strand
GTGCCAGGACCAGTACATTCACCTGATGCTGAATATGCTGCGTTTGACCGGGCCCTTTGGTGGTGAGGGATAAATAGCCCTCTATCTCAACCTTCAGACCGGTTTCTTCCGCCACTTCGCGGCGAAGCGCGGCGGCCGGCCCCTCGCCCACATCAACCCAGCCGCAAGGCAGACACCAGCCCGTCCCATCGGCGCGCTGCAGCACCAAAAGGCGCTTGCGCCTATCGAAGACCGCCCCATCGACACCGATTTTAGGCGTGATGCAGCCAAGCTCCCGCAAGAACTGATCGCGCAGTTGCGTGCTGTCGACGGTCAATGCCACCGCCACTGCGTCGACCGCCGCCTGCAAAAGCGTCTGATAGCGGGCCCGATCATACGGGTCACGCGCATAGTGCAAACCCTCCAGCGCCAGTGCGCGGACCCGATCGGCCAAAGAAAGGGTGGCCGTCAACGCAGCGGTGTTTTTTTCATCCATCTTAACGGTGTCCAGACCTTGGTTAAACGGCGCTGCGTTCCCATATCAGAAAAAAGCGCCTTTGCGTGATTAGTAACTGATTCGCAACAGCTTTTCATGTATTCTGGTGCGGCGAGTTTGAAAGACGGCCCGATGAAGAATTCACCGCTGTTTCATGTCGCCACCCGTAACCGTCGACGCCTGACGGTGATGGTGGCTTTCCTTGCCTTGCTGGCAGCATCGCCCGGCCAGGTGAGCCACGCCGTGGCGCAAACACCAGCATCTGCCGAGTCCACTGGCCAGATGGCGGTGCGCCTGGGCACCCACCCCGATTACACGCGGCTGGTGTTTGATTTTCCGACCCTCACCGCCTATACGGCGGAAACCGCTGCCAACGGGCAAACCCGACTTCTTTTTTCAACCCCTCTGGCGGCCAGCGCCATGCCGGCACCCGGCGGCGTTGTCAGCGCCATCAGCAGCCAGCGGGCGGGGGGCGACGCGCTCGCCGTCACCTTGACGCACCCACCGGGTGCCAATGTGAAACATTACCGCCTGATGCGACGCGTGGTGGTGGATGTTTTTCCGGCCGGCGCGCCATCCACACAAACCGCCACTGCGACCCCGCCGCCACGCCCGCGTCCTGGTCTCACACCCGCACCCCCTATTGATGCCGATCCACTGGTGAATGCAGCGCCGAAACCACAACCAGCACCTACCAAACCGACACCGTCGCCGTTACGCGAACAAGCAGCCCCTGTCGTTGAAAGCGCTGCGACCCCGCCAGAACTGAAACTGCCGGTCGATCCGTCGATTGTCGTCGATAAAGTCGACACCAATGACGCCCCCCTCGAAAGCAGCGAAGCGATCCCTCCCACCACCATCACCTTATCGACCGTCGAGCCGACCAAACTGGCGGTCTTTCAACGCGACGACGTCTTATGGCTGGTGACCGAAGGTAAAGCGTCAAGCGCGGCCGAGCCCCAAATCGCCGGCCCCGACTCTGCTCAGCTGGCCGATCCCAAAGTACTCACCTTTGAGGGTGGCCGCGCCTATCGCTACACCCTGCCACCGGGACGCGAGATTGCGGTTAATCGCAAAAGCCTGATGTGGGAAATTACGCTTGGCCGCAATCTCAAAAAATCACCGCCCGATGTGCATGTGACGGTCAACCAAGACAGCGCCACCGCCAAGGCGCGCCTGCTGGTCGACCTCAAGGATCCGGGCAAGATTTTATCGATCGAAGACCCCGTGGTGGGCGACCAGCTGATGGTGGTACCCGTCACCTCGCCGCGCGATCGCGTCGAAGATCTACATCGCTACGCCAACGTCGAATTGCTGCCAGCCGATGCAGGTCTGGTGGTGCGGGCCCTGGCCGACGATATCCGCGTTTTGCGTCTGGGTGACTACGTCACCATCAGCGCCCCCGACGGTATTGCCGCGACACCCGGCGCTTCGGCCTCACCCGCGCTGATTGATACGACTTCAAGCTTTGCCAGCGGCGAGGCACGCCGCCTGTTTGACTTCCCCAACTGGCTACAGGGCGGCAAGGCGCGCCTCAACGAAAACCGCCGCGTCATTGAAAAGCAGGTGGCCGATGCCCGGTCACCCCAAGGGCGGCAAGAAGCCCTGTTGAAACTGGCGCTGCTCTATTTCGCCAATAACTTCGGCCATGAAACGCTGGGCGTCTTGCGCATGATCATGGCGGAAGATCCGGAAATGGCGCTTAACCCCAACATCATCGCGCTGCGTGGCGCGGCCGCGGCTCTCGCCGGTCATTTCGATGACGCGCTGAAAGATTTATCGACCCCCGCCATTCAGCAACACCCCGAAGTAAACCTGTGGATTGGCTATGCGGCGGCGGCCACCGAGCAATGGCGCCGCGCTGATCAGGCCTTTCCGCGCACCAATGAACTGCTAAGCGAATACCCGCCCGATATCGCGCTGCCGATGACCATTTATATGGCCGAGTCGGCTTTACGTTTGGGCCATGTGGATGCGGCGCGTACACTGCTCGATACAGTGGCAGATATGCCCATCGGCGAGCAGCCGCATCATGAAGCCGCGATTGATTATTTGCGCGGCGAGGCCGCCCGTCAGGATGGCCGCTTTGCCGAAGCCATCGCCATTTGGGAGCCGGTTGCCAACGGCCTCGACCGGCTTTACCACGCCAAGGCCAGCTTGGCGCTGACCTTGCTAGAAGTACAAGAAAAGAAAATCCCCTTATCCGAGGCGGTCGAGCGTCTTGACTCGCTGCGCTTTGCCTGGCGCGGTGATGGGCTGGAGGTGCAAACCCTGGCAACCCTTGGCCGCATGAAAATTTTGAACGGTCAATACCTCGAAGGGTTGAAGGAACTCGACCGCGCCGCCACCCAGGCTGAGCGTCTCAGCGACGATTCAACGCCCTTCCGCAGCGAAATGGCGCAAACGGTGCAAACTCTTTTCACCGGTGATGCCCGCAAAAAAATTAACCCGCTCGAGGCCGTCTCGGTTTACAGCGAATACGAAGAACTCTTACCCGAAGGTGAGGCGGGCTCGGTGGCCGCCCTCAATTTTGCCGACTATCTGGTCAGCATGGACCTGCTTGACCGTGCCGCTGGCCTTATGAACCGGGCCTTGCAGGATACCAGCGACCCCGCCAACCGGGCTGAAATAGGCGCGCGCCTGGCGGCGGTCTATCTGATCGACGGCAAACCCTCTCTGGCGCAGGATGCGCTTGACCGCACCGTGGGGGCAGCCCCCGCCGAAGTGGCCGAACGGCGCACCTTGCTGAAAGCGCGCGCGCAATCACAGTTAAATTTAACCGCCGAAGCCGTGGCCACCCTGGCCCCGCTTAAAACCGAAGCTGCCCGCCGCCTGTCCGCCGATGTGCTGTGGCGCGCGCGGCGCTGGGGTGAAGCCGCTGCCGCCATTGAAACCCTGCTGCCGACAACGGTGCCAGCACGTCTTGATGACGATACGGCGCGCCTGGTGATGAATGCGGCGGTCGGCTATAAACTGGCCGGTGACAGCGCACGACTGGCGGCGGTGCGGCAGCGCTATGCGGCGCTGATGTCGGGCACCACCTTTGGCCCGACATTTACGGTGGTCACCCGCGATGGCGGCTCGGCCACGCTGTCTGATCGTGACACGATTTTGCGCGTCGCCAGCGAAGTCGACATGTTCCGCCCCTTGCTGGACAGTTACAAAGCGTCCAAGCAAGTCCCCACGCCGGCTGCTAACGCCGGCCCCGCCACACCGTTGCCAACGGGCACGGATGGGACCAACGCCAACGACGGCGGCTAATCTCTATTGATGTTTATTTTTTAAAAGACGCTGGGTGGCAGGGCCACATCGCGCGCGCTGGCCATCTGGGTGTCGGGGACAGTCACCGGCGTTGCCAGCACTTTCGCCTCGGCCGCTTGTAAATCGGCTTCGAGACGGGCCAGACGCCGTTCTTGCTGCCACAAACGATAGCGGAGGTTTTGCGCAAAGAGCGCGACAAAGGCAGCCCCCGCCAAAAAGCCAATACCCAGCAAGACCACCGCCACCACGCCGAGCGGCCAGTCAAAGCTGCGGGTCACTGGCCAGAGATGCCAGACAGCGATCTCGCGGTTGGACAAAGCCATACTCAGCGCCAGAAAGGCCAAGGGCAGACTGATAAAAGCGGTGGCGATGAAGGAAAGGAGCCGCAAAATTGACCGGCTTATTCGTCGTCTTTACCGTCCGAGGCAATGCCGTTCAGACGTTCGTGCATTTTTTTGCCGATTTTGAAGAAAGGCACTTTCTTGTCTTCGACCTGCACGGTCTCGCCGGTGCGCGGGTTGCGGCCCAGGCGTGATTTACGTTGCTTGACAGAAAAGGCGCCAAAGCCACGCAGTTCAACGCGGCTACCGGTTGCCAGTGCTTTGGTGATTTCTTCGAAGATCGTATCCACGATTTGCTCCGCATGGCTCTGATAGAGATGCGGGTTCATTTCAGCGAGTTTCAGGATCAATTCCGACTTGGTCATGGCGGGGGCGAATCCCTTTAAAATCAGGTGGACACGATATGCCTTAACCGTGCCAAGAATGTTGCCGGGCGTCAATAAAAAACCTTTGAAATCAAACAACTAATCAGGTCTGTGGCCTGCATGAGACGCTGCCCCGCCATAAATATGCTGCAATATCAACGCCTTGGACCACCGACAGAGATGCCCTGCGAAAACAATCGCTTAGGCAAAAAAAGCGCCCCGGACCAGAAGGCCACGGGGCGCTTTTGAAAACAGCTAAGGCTTAGTAATTCGGCTTGATCTTTTTGACCGGCAGGTCGGCCGCCACCGGCTCGTCATCAATCATTTCGATCATGCCGTTTTCGGTCATGGAAAACCGCGCCGAGAACAGGGCGTTGCCGTATAAGACCATGGCGGATGCTTCCATCGCCCCCTCCGGCGTGCGGCCTTCAAAAGCGGCAGGACGAACAGCACCTTCGATGACACTGCGCGTGGCGGCTTCGAGTTTTGTCTGGTCAAGCGCCTGGTGGTTGATGTCTTCAACAATCAAGAACGGGCCTTCATCGCCATGCACGAAATAGCAGAAAAAGCGTAAGTAATCGAGGGCATTGGCCTCGGTCACCTTGATGGGGTCCGCCTCGTTGGCGTCATGAATGGGCGCCGACGAGCCGTCGAGCAAGAACATCCGTCCCTGCTTGGCCAAAAACCAGAAGGGGCCGGTGTTGCTGGGCCAGGCGCTATCGTCCACTTTAACCAGCGCGATCGTCGTATAAAACGGCAACTGGCACCAGGACACGCTGGCGGTCGCCGGCGCTGCGGTGAACTTGCCCTGAATGGGGTTGACCAGTTTGAGGAACGGGTCCATCTGCGGACCGGTCACGTTTTGCCACGGATATTGTTCGAACATGGTTTCGCCTTTTTATCTTTATGTCCAATCGGACGCTTGTTTCATGGTTCCATACCGCGCGGCCAATTGCAAGAGTGGTCGGGTAGTCAAAAGCCCGCTAAATCGCCCCGCCCTGGGTCAGTTTTTGCGCCAGTTTGTCCAAAAATACCTCGCATTGGCGGAGCTGGCCCCGCGCGATAAATTCATTCGGCTTGTGGGCCTGATCAATCGACCCCGGCCCGCACACCACAGTGGGAATGCCCAGCGTATTAAAAATCCCCGCCTCGGTGGCAAAGCTGACTTTGGCGGTGTCGTTGGAACCCGACAGCGCCTGCACCAATGATACCGCTGGATGATCATCGACAATATCAAAGGCCGCCACCTGTGACATGATGCGGAATTCAAAACCGGTCGCCGGGTCAATATCTTTCATACGCGGTTCAATCACACGAAAAGCATATTGGCGGATGTCTTCAATGACTGCCGCCGCGTCAACACTCGGCAAGGGGCGCAGATCAAACGACACCTCGCAGCGATTGGGCACGATATTGACCGCCGAGCCGCCATGAAAGCGCCCCGTCTGCATCGTCGTAAAAGGCGGATCAAACTGCCCGTTAAACGGCCCGTCCGATGACAGCCGGCGAGCGACACTGCGCACATAGGCAACCAGTTCGGCCGCTGCCTCAACGGCGTTGACGGCATAGGGCACTTGCGATGAATGCGCTTCCAGCCCTGTCACCAGGCATTCCAAAGACCATATGCCTTTATGACCTGTAACTGGTTTCATCAGAGTGGGTTCGCCCACGATGCACAAAGCCGGCGGAGCCGCGCGGCGTGCAATGTCAGCCGCCATCTCTTCAACGCCTAAGCAGCCCACTTCTTCGTCGTAAGAAAAAGCGAGATGGATGGGTGCTTGCAGCCGCGCTTGCGCCAAATGCGGCACGCGCGACAGCACGGTTGCCAAAAAACCTTTCATGTCACAACTGCCACGGCCGTAAACATCGTGTTCATCCGCATGCAGCACAAAGGGATCGCTGTCCCAATTCTGCCCGTCGACCGGCACCACATCGGTATGGCCCGATAGAACCACGCCACCGGCAGCATCGGGTGGACCAATCACCGCATGCAATGCGGCCTTGGTCCCCGTCGCATCATAAAACCGGTGGCTGTCGATGCCGTGACTGTGCAAATACGTGGCAATCCAGTCGATCAAGGGCAGATTGCTGTCTTGACTGATGGTGTTAAAGCCCACCAGTCGCGCCAAAATCGCCAGCGTATCGGGCGTGCCCTGCGGTGCGACATCACTGAAGAGGGGGTGAATCATCTGGCGGCAGCAAACTCCTGAAAAACCGCCCTAGCGACGGGGGATAGTACAGATAGCTCTAGTGTACACAACCGGGGTTATTCAGCAATAACCTTTTGATTTTAAATAGCAAATTAAGTTTTTAAGCAACACGGAACGGCGCTGTTTGACATATATATGACAAGTTGCTAAGCTGCCCCCAGTTTACACACTTATAAAATAGATCGGTTTATCTCATGCCCACCTATCGCCCTGAGGGCGCCTATCGCGCCACTGGCCTGCCCGTTGATGACGCAGCCCTGTTTCGGGCCTGGCAATTTTTATCGGCGCATCGCGAGATGCAGCCGCCGCTTTATCAAAATGACTTTACGCAGCGTCTCGCCCAGCGGTTGATTGACGCGGGCGAGCGTCACATCGCGGTCACCGGCGGCGCATTGCTCTGCATGATGATGCCAGAGATGGGGACGCCAATCGCGCGCGCGGTCTCGGCAGATACCGCCGCTACGGCGGCTGAATTCAGCCAGCACATCCGCAGCCGTTTTGCCTATTTTGATCTGGCGTCGCCGCCGGTACAAAAAATCACCCTCGCTTATATGACGGCGATCATGGATGGCCTGCAAAAAAAGGGCGATGCGTTTCTGGCGGCCCTGTCAGAGGCAGCGCTGCATGGCGGCGCTGGCAAACTCGAGCTGACGTTGTTAATCGACCCCCGAGCTTTTTTGCTGGCCGCGGATAAAAGCCAGGGCACCACCGGCAACGCCCGCCTGGAAAACCTTTTTGTCGATGCAGCACTTGAATACCAGGCCTATTATCAATCCTATCTGCAACAACTGCTTGGCTCTGAGCTGCTCTCAGCTGCGGCGCACGCTGCGGTTGCTACCCGTCTGCAAGGCCAGCCGCCTCTGCCACGCCTGCACGAAACCGCCATCCCCGTGTCAGAGCTGTTGGTGGATGTCTATGCGCAAATCTGCCGCGATCCGCGCGTCACTTTTGAAGCCGCCGTCGAGGCCATACGCCTGACGGAAATCATCGCCGATGCTGGCGAGACGGTACCCGCCCCACTGGCCGCTGCCCTGCTGTACGCGGCCCTACCCCACATCGGCCCCACCGATGAAGTCTTCCTTGAAAAGCTGGGCGCTGGCGAAGTGGTCGAAATTTTGCAAGACAACCGTGCCGCCCGCAAGCAACACCTGTCTCTCGCCCATGCGCCGGTGTCGCTGCAGCAAATGGAACTGGCCGGTGTCATCCTGACGCTGCGGGATGGACAGCAGATGATCGGCCAGATGCAGCAACATCTTGATGGCCAGATGCAGGCAGCCCCCGTCGAACACCGCCAGCTTTTTGTCGCCAAGACACTGACGCCGCTGCAGGCCACCATGCAGGATATTCAAAATATCGTGCTGGCCGATGCTGATAATGCCAGCTGCCCCGCCCTTGTCACCGAAGCGCGCGCGCAGATGCGCCTGTTGTCACATATGATCACGCAGATCAGCAACCATGTCCGCTTGTCCGGGCCGCAACCGCAGCCAAAACCGCAACGTCGCCCCGAACCCGGCGGCATGTAAGGGTTTAAAGCGGGGGCACCGCTGCCTGATCATACGCACAGGCAATATGGCCGCTCAGGACCGCTTCGGGCACATCAAAGGTGCGCTTGATGCCAAAGGTCAGATCTTCCGACATCGCATAAAGACTTTGGCATTCAATCACCGCATCGGGCGGCCCCTGGCGTACGGGGCAGAAAACCATTTTCTGGCCCAGATCGTCGTAATAACCGCGCATCACCGCCTGGCCGCTGCCCTTGGTCTTTTCAATCATCACCGAAGACATGACGCCGGTACCCGGCAGAATAAAACCGGTCTGTTGATAGGGCGCCCATTGCCCGGCAATCAGGGCCGTACCGTGGCCAATCACGCAATAGACATCATGCGCCAACGGCAAGGACGGGTCGCGCGGGGTCAGATCGCCCGATAAATCAAGCGACAGGGGTTGAAAAACCGGCTTGGGGGGCGGTGCGGCCACACAACCCGCCAGCAGGGTGATCAGCAGCACAGACAATAAACGCTGACAGATAGTATTCTTCATAGAACAGACGATCCCTTTTATTGATCGGTGTTTCAGACTAGCATGACAGCAAGGGTGTCACAACCCGCCCGCCAACACCCGCCACGAAAGCCCGTCATGTTTTTCAAACGCGTCAAACTGTTTCGTTTTTTCGGGTTTGATGTCCAGGCCGATGCCAGCTGG